>JANMQE010000426.1:0-3595 GCA_031370195.1 Phyllobacteriaceae bacterium | reverse complement strand
GCCGCAGGTGGCGCTGGTTCTGCGGCAGGAGCTTTGACCTCACCGCCTATTGCCACTTCTGCTGTTGCAGCGGGCGCAACTTCTGTCGGCACCGGATCGGCAGGCGCGGCAGGAGCATCGGCTGCCGGTGCTATCGGAGCTACTTCCGGTGCCGCCTGTGCGGTTTCAACGGGCTTTTCCGGAGTGGTGATGATTCTGCTCGGCTTGCCGGGTTCCTCAACCAGCGCCAAAACCGGGCCATTGACAGTCGCCGGAACTGATACGGTTGCCGTTTCCGAAGATGCTGCCGCTTTACCATCGGTGCCAGTGGCGCGCAGCACCAACTGATAATCGCCCGGCTTCAATGGCTTCGCAAGAATAATGGCAAAATCGCCATTCACTTCAGCCTTGGTGGTTCCAAGCACATCCGCGCCGGACAGCACATCAACCTGTGCAGCGTTGGCGGCTTTGCCTGCAATGAGCACCGACCCGTCGGGCTCGACGCGCAGAATATCAAACGTCGGCGCTGTCATTTCCGCCGCGACGGCGGGAACCGGTTCGACAGTTGCGGCAGGCGGTTCGGCCTTGGCCGCTGGTTCGGCAGCCTGTGGATCAGCTTTTGCCACCTCGGTTGCGGCAGCGGCCGGTTCGGTTTTTGCTGCTTCCGGTGCCGCGGCGGGTGCAGCAGGATCAACTTTTGCGGCGACGGCAGCGGGTGCGGCTGGAGCGGCAGGCTCAACTTTCGCAGCGCTTGCCGCGGGCGCGGGCGTAGACGCCAACTCCGCCGGAGGTGTCGGCGTGCTGAACACTCCGTTATAGGCGGCAATGCCGCCCGCTCCGACCGTGGCCGCAAAGCCCATCAACAATGCACGTAACCGGTTCATCTTCGCCAACCCCTGAAATCAATTGCTGTTTTCCAGCGTTTTTTAACCGCATAACCTGTTTTGCATGGCTTCACAAGAAATTGGCTTCACAAGAAAGCCCGCCATTCCGCTTGACGCGTGGTTGAAGCCACTGCGAAATGCCGCCCATGAGTTCGATTCGATCCATCTGTGTGTATTGCGGCTCGTCGCCGGGAAATGACGCGCGTTACCTTGACGCAGCGCACATACTTGGCACCGCAATTGCAGAAGCCAGCATGCGCCTTGTCTACGGTGGCGGCACGCGCGGCATCATGGGTGCCGTGGCGCAAGCGGCGTTGAACGCGGGCGGTGACGTGCTTGGCGTCATTCCCCGCTTCCTGATGAACAAGGAAGCGGCCCAACAAGGCCTTGGCGGCCTTACAGAGCTGATTGTCACCGAAGACATGCATCAGCGCAAACACGCATTGTTTGAACAATCCGATGCCTTTGTCGCGCTTCCGGGCGGAATCGGGACGTTGGAAGAAATCATTGAAGTCATGACATGGGCCCAGTTGGGTCGGCATACCAAGCCGATTGTTATGGCCAATGTAAACCATTTCTGGGATCCGTTGACAGGTTTGCTCAATCACATGCGCGAGGCGGGGTTTATCCACACCTCAAACCTCGTCAGACCACTTGTGATCAACACTGCCGAAGCGATTGTACCAGCGATCCTGGCTGCATCTGTAAAACTGGAAAGCAGCAGCGGAGATAGTTCGGTAATTGACCGGCTTTGATTTTTCGCCGGCTGATGGACTGCCACAAAACTGATACATCGCGGTGGCATGGGTACAGCTTGTAAGATGTTGACCTGAGGGCCGCGACACGACCTTGGCAAATCCTCTCCAGCCTGCGCGGCATGACCATCAAAACAACAGCGTGCTGTTTTCGCACAGCGTCAGTGCGGACGGAGCCGTTGCGTCTGAAGGCGACAAGGTTGCATGGGTTTGGAAAATATATGCATTGGCTGATGTGCGGGCGCGGCGCGAGATCGAGAACGATGGCAGCCTGCCGCTGTTCGCGCGGGACAGTTTGCTTCGCACCGAAGTTCATTTCACGCTGGACTGGGATAGCGGGTGGCTGCAGGGCAGCATTCCGGACCTTGTTCATGAGAACTACGGCCACTCGGACACGCTTGGCCACCTGCATTTTGCACTGAGCGCAGACAGGCTCATCGTCGGCCGTCGCAAGCCTCTGCAGTCTCTCGACAGGGTCAGGCTGGCGTTTGAACAAGGCAAGTCTCCCATGCGCTCGCCGCTCGACTTTCTGGACAGGCTTGCCTCCAGTCTGAGTGCCGCGCTGTCACAGCGCATCACGGACACGGGCGTGCTGCTTGACTCCATCGAAACTCGTATTGTTGGCGAGGACTGGCAAGGCGAGCGCGAGAGGCTGAGCGACGTGCGGCGGCGTGCGGTGGTTCTCAACCGGCAGATCGGCTCGATCAACGGTGTGTTCCGCAACCTGTTGCAGACGCACAGCAATGAATTGCCGACGGACATGCGCGAGCTGTTCCAGATATTCCTGCAGCGCAACAGTTCGCTCCATCATGATCTTGAGCAGGTGCAAGCGCGGGCGAGGCTGCTGCAGGATGAGGTGATGGCCCGCCTTTCCGAGCGTTCGAACGAGCTGCTGTCGATCATTTCCGTCATGACCGCCGTCATGCTTCCGGCAACGATTGTGACCGGCATGTTCGGCATGAACACCGATGGCTTGCCGTTTGCAGGCAGCCCCAACGGTTTCTGGCTGGCAACTTTCGTTGCCGCCATCTTCGCCGGCCTGTTCTACCTGCTGGTCAGGCACCTCACGCGCCGATTCTAGCGCTCGCGATGGGCCTTGATCAGCGACCAGGTGTAAATGATCAGCGCCGCCCAGATGAAGCCGAATGCGGTAAGTTTGGCCATGCCGAACGGCTCCTTGAACACGAAAACAGCAATCAGAAAGATCATCGTCGGCGCGGAGTATTGCATGACTGCAATGGTAGATAGGCGCAGAAGTTTGGCACCGTTGGCGTAGAGTATAAGCGGAATTGCGGTCACAAGCCCGCTGCCCATCAGAAGCCCTGTGTCCTGCCAGCCGGTATGGATAAAATGGCTTGTTCCTCGTGATTCAAACCAGCCAAGCATCAACAGCGCGGGAATGGTCAGCACCAGTATTTCGAGGAAGAACCCCTGCGTCGGGCCAACCGGCAGGGTCTTTTTGAAATAGGCATAGAACCCCCATGAGAAGGTGAGCCCAAGCGAAACCCAAGGCAGACCGCCGGCATCCCATGTCAGGATTGCAACGGCGACAACTGCGAGCAATATGGCAAACATCTGCGGTCGGTTCAGCCGCTCGCCAATCAGGACCGCTGCGAGAAATACTGAAAACAGTGGGTTGATGTAATAGCCGAGTGCTGTTTCCAGCGCCCTGCCCGACCCGACCGCCCAGACATAAATACCCCAATTGACCGTGATGATCGAAGCCGTAAGCGCCGCCATGGCAAGCGTGCGCGGGTTGGAAAACGCGGCCTTGATGTCCGCTGTCAGGCCGAGCCACCAGATGACAAGCGCAGTAATCGGGACCGACCAAAGTATGCGATGCGGCACAACTTCCCACGCAGGAATATGTGCCACCGCCTTCATGTAAAACGGCAGGAAGCCCCACAGAAAGTAGGACGTGCCGGCATAGATGAAGCCAAGCTTGGAATCGCGGTTTTCAGCGGGAGACATGAATCA
>JANMQE010000372.1:0-4849 GCA_031370195.1 Phyllobacteriaceae bacterium | reverse complement strand
GCCGGTCAATAAACCTTTCCAGGAAAGGTGGCTGGCATGCGCATGAACACTGGTCTGGGTCTTGCAGTCCTTCTGGTCGCATCGCCGCTTGTCGCGCGCGCTGAAGAAATCCGCATGATCGGCCAGTCGGTCATGTATTCGAGCAAATCAATTCTTTCCAACGTCATTGATTCCCGCACGCACCGCACGCTCATCAAGGCGATGAAACTGGTAAAGCTGGAACAGCCTCTGATGCGACGAGGCACATTCACCGTGTTTGCGCCCGATGACGCCGCCTTTGCCGCCATGCCGGAAACCCACACACCGCAATCAATTCTGCGCATGGGCCGCGACCAAACTGCACGCTTGCTCTCCTGTCACATCGTTGCCGGAAACGAGATGGCCGGCAAGCCTTTGTCAGACCTTGTGGCGGACGGTCAATCTGTTGAACTGCGAACCATCGGCGGATGCATTTTGACGGTCAGCCGCAACGGCGACAGGTATTTTGTCGGCGTAGATCATGGTGTCACCGCTGAAATTACCGCATTGGACGTGGCCCAGTCGAACGGCATGCTGGAAATCATCGACACGGTTCTGCATTCATCATATTGATTGTGCCTGATCAATTTTTGCGGAATTTTTCTTTAAGTTTTTTGAAACTATTTGCGCAGGGGTCGCGTTTCCTCATCGACCCTCGCAACTGCAGGGTAAAGATCACCACCATGGATCACAACGAGGAGTATCCACATGTTCAAGAAGTCAATTTTCCTGTCCACAATCGCCGGAGCAATTGCTCTGTCCTCTGCAGCTTTCGCTGAAAACCCGATGGTTGGCGGCGCAGCAATGTATGCCGACAAGAACATCGTCGAAAACGCCGTGAACTCCAAGGATCACACCACGCTCGTTGCAGCAGTAACCGCAGCTGGCCTGGTTGACACCCTCAAGGGCCCCGGCCCGTTCACAGTGTTTGCTCCGGTCAACGCAGCGTTTGACGCCCTGCCAGCCGGCACCGTCGACACGCTCCTGAAGCCGGAAAGCAAGGACATGCTCGTCAAGATTTTGACCTGCCATGTCGTCCCGGCCAAGGCAATGTCAGACGCAGTCATGAAGATGGTTGCTGATGACGGCGGCGCGCACAAGGTCAAGACTGTTGGCGGTTGCGAGCTGACGCTGAAGGCCGATGGCGGCAAAGTCACAGTGACCGACGAGACCGGCGGCGTTGCCAACGTCACCATCGCCGATGTCGAGCAGTCAAACGGCGTCATCCACGTGATCGACAAGGTTCTCTTGCCGAAGTCGTGATTTCCCGTTGATCCAGCGGTGACTGTATAGAAACCTCCATACAGTCACCGTGCCGCCTGCGAAGCCCGTTTTGCAGGCGGCGTCTCATCAAAGAGGTTGTCCCAAAATGAACCGTCGCTCCTTCCTCACGTCTGCTGCCTTCGCAATTGGTGCGCTTTCCGTGCCAGCTCTGTTCGGAAATCGATCAGGTTTCGTGACCATTTCGCGTGCTTCGGAAGGCAAATTCGAGGTCGAAAAGACCGATGAGGAATGGCGCAAGATTTTGACGGAAGCGCAATTCCAGGTGCTGCGCAAGGAAGACACCGAGCGCCCGTTCACCAGCGTCCTTCTGGAAGAGCATCGTGCGGGCAACTTTCACTGCGCAGGCTGTGACCTCCCGGCCTACGGCTCTTACGCAAAGTATGACAGCGGCACCGGCTGGCCGAGCTTCTACGAATCCTTGAAAAACGCGATTGGCAATCAGGAAGACAAATCGCTGTTCGCCTCCCGTACCGAAATCCACTGCCGTCGATGCGGCGGCCATTTCGGCCATGTGTTCGATGATGGCCCCAAACCTACCGGCATGCGCCATTGCCTCAACGGCTTGGCACTCACCTTCAAGCCTGCTGCGGCTTGACCGGCGAGGAATCAATCGCCTTGAATATGGCTGCGTGAACCCCCTCCAGCCCGGCATTCTTTTCCGATGAAGTCACCAGCACTTCAGGGTAAGCAGCCGGGCGCTTGCGGATTTTCTCCAGCGTCGCTGCCACGAGCGGCTCGATCTTTGAGATGTGCAGCTTGTCAGCTTTGGTCAAAACAATCTGATACGACACCGCCGCCTTGTCCAACAGCTTCAGCACATCTTCATCGTTGGCTTTGACACCATGGCGCGCGTCGATCAGCAAGAATATCCGCTTCAGCGAAACACGCCCGCGCAAGTATGAAAAGACAAGATTGGTCCACTTGTCGACCTGTTCCTTCGGTGCTTCTGCATATCCGTACCCCGGCATGTCCACTAGCGTCATCGGCGGAAGATCATCCATGGATCCGCTGTAACCGTCCGGCACAAAGAAATTAAGCTCCTGCGTCCGCCCCGGCGTGTTCGACGTGCGCGCAAGGCCGCCTTGTCCCGTAAGCGCGTTGATCAGCGAAGACTTGCCCACATTCGACCGCCCTGCGAAGGCGATCTCCGGGGGCCCTTCCGGTGGCAGAAAATGCATCGCCGGCACGCCCTTGATGAAGATCCATGGTCGCTGGAACAGCAGATTTTGCTCAGTTGTGAGGCTGCTTGCGTCAGGAGTAGTGTTCGGTGATCTGTTCATCCGCCATCTGTTACCGGCTTGTCCAACAATTTCAAAGACCAAAGGTTATGCTTGTCCGATGCAGGCCGTAGGCTGCCAGCAATAAACTCGCGGCACTCGCTGCCGTCCGAAACCCGTTCCACCAGGTCCAGCGTGATGAATAGGCCTGCCACAGCGCATTCGCGTCAGCCAGATTTTCCGGTATTGCAGCTTTTGCAAGAGCATCATTCATCGGGACATTGATCAGGAAAGTTGGAAACATCGCTGCGCTAACATACAACAGACTTGCTGATCCGAATGCCAGAGAGGCGACATTCTTGTCGCGGAGGTAAAGCAAACCAGCAGTCAACGCCGCAGCCACGGGCGTTCCAAAGAATGATGGGGCAAACATCAGATTTCTCACCTCGCGGTTGATTCCCTGCATTGCTGCGATTGCATGGCGAGGATCACTGGCGTCCAGCCCAAACATGACAGAACAGGAGTAGGCGTAGAAAAAGCCTGTGATCAACCCGAATAAAAGAAGGCTCAGTCCCGTTAGAGACGCCTCAAGAACATCGATAGGCTTCATTCGGCGATTCGAAGCGAATGCCATTTCTTTTTCTCCTTCAAAAGGATACCATACGGTACTCATCGGATACCATACGGTACTCTGCTGTCAAGCAGAACGTTTGAAAGGATTGCAATGACCACCGGACTGGAGAAGAGACGGGACGATATTCTTGACGCGGCATCAGCGCTGCTGAAAACGGCAGGATACACAGGGTTGACCACAAACGCATTGGCAGCAGCGGCACAATGCTCGAAAAAGACAATCTACTCGCTTTTCCCGGACAAGGATTCACTGCTGGCTGCGCTGGTTACAAATCAAGCCGCGCAACTTGGCCAGATATTGGAGACCCAAGTCATGGACAATACAACAGAACGACTGGAGAAGATCGGCGCGGCTTTGATTGCCGTGCTGCTGTCAGAAACCTCAATCGCGATTAACCGGGCCGCAATCGCCGATCCGTCAGGGAAACTCAGCACCATTCTTCGAGCCAACGGACGAGACCGCTTCGCGCCTGAGATCACGGAACTGGCTATTTCGGCCCTTGGATTGAATGGCTCCTCGGCAAATCCCGACGAGCTATTCCAGAGTTTCTATGGACTATTGCTCGGTGATCGTCAGGTAGGGGCCCTTCATGGTGCGCCCAGCGAAAACATTGGCGAGCACGCCCGATTTGCTATCGCCCGTCGCGCCGTCGCTCAGTTAAGATGCATTTATTCAGGACACGCAGTATTCACGCCGTCGTTGGCTTCTTCTTGAACAAGCCCACTAGATTGTCCCAAAGCTCGATCTTTGCGCCATTGCGCTTCATGATGTAGCCCTGCTGCAGGATCGACAGTGTGTTGTTCCAGGCCCAGTAGATGATGAGCCCGGCCGGGAATGTCGCCATCATGAAGGTGAAAATGACGGGCATCCACGTGAAAATCGCGGCCTGTGTCGGGTCCGGTGGCGTCGGGTTCATGCGCATCTGCAGGAACATCGTGATGCCCATCAGCAGCGGCCAGACCCCGATTGCCAGAACATGCGGCACTCCGAACGGCAGCAACCCGAACAGATTGAAAACGGAAGTAGGGTCCGGTGCCGAAAGGTCGTGGATCCAGCCATAGAACGGCGCATGGCGCATTTCAATCGTGACATAGATGACTTTGTACAGCGCGAAGAACACCGGAATTTGCAACAAAACCGGCCAGCAACCAGCAATCGGGTTGATCTTCTCAGTCTTGTAAAGCTCCAGCATCGCCTGCTGCTGTTTCTGACGGTCGTCTTTGTACTTTTCCTTGATCTCCAGCATTTTCGGCTGCGCGGTCTTCATGTGCGCCATCGAGACGTAGGACTTGTTGGCCAGCGGGAAGAAGATGAGCTTGACGATAACGGTCGTCGCGAGAATGGCGAGACCGAAATTGCCGAACAGCTTGTTCAGCCAGTCCATCAACAGGAACATCGGCTTGGTCAGGAAATAGAACCAGCCCCAGTCCATCATCAAATCAAAGCGCGGTATGTTTTTCGTGTCGCGGTAGGCATTGATAATGCCGACTTCCTTGGCTCCGGCAAAAAGGCGGGTGTCAATCGACTGCGTCTCACCGGGTTTGACGATCATCGCGTCAGACAGATAGTCCGCCTGATAACGGGTCCGCCCGTCAGAAAAATAGGAGTAGCGCGGCTGATAACCGAGCTTGTCTGACGGAACCAACGTTGCCGCCCAATATTTGTCGGTAAAGCCGAGCCAGCCGCCAGTGCCCTT
>JANMQE010000346.1:0-4477 GCA_031370195.1 Phyllobacteriaceae bacterium | reverse complement strand
TCCACCGGAATGCCTCGACCGCGAAATAATGCACGTCTTTCAATATGGAATCGACGGGGTGAATGTCCTTGCGCCGGTAACCCGGTGGTGGCCCTGGACGAAAGGGGCTGATGCGGGTTGGTTTGTAAGGGGCTTTGGATGCAAGGATTTCGTCCCGGCGGGCACGCCATCTGGCGAGGCGACGGGCTTGGCGGGGGAGGTCATTCAGCGCGTGACGCATGGCGCGCAGGCGATTGAAGAGGAGCATGGCGTTGACCGGCTGTGCGGCGAGGATGGCTTGGTGGTGGGCTTGGGCAGCGTTGAACGGCAGGACTTCGTGCATTGATCCGGCTGCGTTGAGCTCGTTTTCCCAAGCCTCTTCGTCGAAATGTTTGAGCGGGTCGATGAGTTGGAAGCTTGGCGTGTGTGAGCCGTTGCGACAGGCGAAGGATGCAAAGAATGCCGGGAGCGGGCGGGATGGGCGGAATTTGATGACGATGCCGCGTGCGGCGATGACGATGAGGCGGCGGATTGCGGATTCTGCCGGGCGCAGGATGAGCAGGATGGCGGCGTAGAGTGCGCGCGGGAGGGTGAAGGTGGCGGAGAGGGGACTGCCGCCAAGATTCCTCCGCAGCATCGCGAACAGCTCGGCTATGATCGCCAAGAGCAAAGCGTGGTTGCGGGTGATGGCCATTTCCCAGTTCACTGAATGCGGTTTCCCTTGTTGAAGATGACGGGAATTATCAGGCTGGATTGGGGTGTGTGGATAAAGTCGCGCTATTGAGTCTGTGATGTCAATGATTTCAAGAGCTTATAAGAGCCAAGCAGCGGGATAACTCCGTCGGCTTTGGCAGCTGCGGTTCGATCCAAAGTCATATCGCTCCAGCAAGTTGCCCAAAAGACCAGGCGGCGATGCCATCAAAGCGGGCGACTTTGATTTCGCTGTCCCGCAGCCGCATTTTGGCAATGCCAGAATTACGCCGCCTCGACCACCAGCGCGCCGCCATCAAGGCCGGAGACTTTGACCCTTGCGCCTGCCGGAAGGTCCGGTCCCTTGACGCGCCATTGCGAATCGTCGAGCTGGATGCGGCCGTAGCCTTCCTTGATCGGCTCGCCAAGTGTCGCTGTGCGGCCGATCAGTTGCTCCGAGCGCTTGTTGAGCAGCGGCTGATCGGTTACGTCGCCCTTGTCCATCATGCGCTTGCCATACCAGGCAAGCACCAGTGACAGCACGAGGAACACAATGATTTGCGCCTCCCACGGCCAAAATGCGGCATTGTGGAACATGATTGACACGGTGCCGACGGCGATGGCGGCCATGCCGAACCAGAGCAGGAAGACGCCGGGGATGGCGATTTCCAGAACAAGCAGGACGAGGCCGATGGCGACCCAGTTCCATGGGCCAAGTTCGCCGATGATGCGTTCAATCATGATGCTGCTGACCCCTTAAACAGTGCCGGTCGGCGGAATGCGGTTGCGCGGGGCGGATGGAGGCGTTGCCTTCGGGCTGTCATTGGAGCCGAACACTTCACGCGCGATGGCGCCGATGCCGCCGAGCGAGCCGATCAGCGCCGCGCCTTCCATCGGCATCAGGATGATCTTGCTGTTCGGGGCCGAGCCGATCTTGGCCATGGCTTCGGTGTATTTCTGCGCGACGAAATAGTTGATCGCCTGAATGTCGCCCTTGGCGATGGCTTCGGAAACCATCTGTGTCGCCTTGGCTTCGGCTTCGGCGAGACGTTCGCGCGCTTCAGCATCACGGAACGAGGCTTCGCGCTTGCCTTCGGCTTCGAGAATCTGGCTCTGCTTCAGGCCTTCCGCGCGCAGGATTTGCGCGCCGCGCTCGCCTTCGGCATCGAGAATTTGCGCGCGCTTGTCGCGCTCGGCCTTCATCTGGCGGCCCATGGATTCAATGAGATCCTTCGGCGGGTTGATGTCCTTGATCTCGACGCGGGTCATCTTGATGCCCCACGGGCTTGCCGCCTCATCGACCACATTCAACAGTCTGCCATTGATGGCATCGCGGTTGGACAGGAGTTCGTCCAGATCCATCGAGCCCATGACGGTACGGATGTTGGTCATGGTCAGGTTCAGGATCGCGTTCAGGAGATTTGCGACCTGATAGGCGGCCTGTGGCGCGTTCAGAACCTGAAAGAAGGCGACGCCGTCAACCTCGACCGAGGCGTTGTCCTTGGTGATGACGACCTGTGTCGGAACATCCATCACCTGTTCCATCATGTTCATCTTAGCGCCGACGCGGTCAACGAACGGCACGATGAGGTTGAGGCCCGGGGTCAGCGTTCTGGTGTAGCGCCCGAAGCGCTCGACCGTAAAGTTGAATCCTTGCGGCACAGTCTTGATGCCGGCAAACAGAAACAGAAAGGCCAATACGACCAGAATTGGAATGATGATGTCTAAGCCCTGAAACATGTTACCTGCCTTCGTTCTTTGAGGAAAAGCCCACACTGGAAATGACTTATGTATTGCATGCCTGCGATTCAATCGTTCGCTTAGGCTAACAGAATAATTATCGAAACGTCAGGTCATGCGACAAACAAGGCCATAATGGCTGTGGATCAATTGCGGCGCGTGCCGAATGTTGGTTTGTTTGCATTGGCCATCGCATGTGAGGTGCGGACGACGACTTGCGGCTGCTGAGCAGTCGGGCGTGCCATTGCGGCTACGTGGCTGGTGGGCAGCGGCGTGTCGTAGGCTCGCTCGGGCGTTGGCGCTGACGGACGGGCGCTGGAGTTGGGGATTCTGCTTCCAAGCATCATTGCCTGCATGGTGCCGATGATGTCTGTGCTCGACTTGCCGACGGAGGCTGTTTGGACGGCAATCAGCTTGCGCCTGGCAAACGTGCTTTCGCGCTTTGAGTAGATGAAGAGGTTGCCATAGTAGGATTTGATGTCGCCGATTTCGTCCCAGCGCATGCGCACTGTGCCGAAAGAGATTCCGCTTTTGAAACCTTCAATGCCGTCAGCATCCATGACGAGCGAGGGCGCATTGGATATCAGCCGCAGCATTGTCACCATTGACAGAAGCAGAAGCATCACCCCGGTTAATCCCAGAATGCCAACGCGAACCGGCACTGGCAACTGGCGCATGAACCATGTGGTGCCCCCGACGTTGACGTGGATTGTCTGCCAGTAGAAGGGATCCAGCGATTGGGCGGCGAGATAAAATGCACCGGACGCGAGCCCAAGCCAGAGCAGTTCCATCATTACGGTGCGTGATTTGTTGAGCGGAATTTCGATCCGCTGGGAAGAGCTTTGCATATGTGAGCCGCCGAAGGTTGAATGGTATCGGCACGACGGTAATTGAGAGGCGTTCAAAATTTGCTAAGGTGCAACCGGTGCTAAACCCACCCCTGCAACTCGCGCCTGACAAGGTGTTCGATCACCGCCATGCCCTCGTCTGAATCGTTGAGACAGGGAATATGGCTGAAGTTGACACCGCCGGCATGGTGGAAAATTTCGCCTGCTTCTCCGGCTATTTCCTCCAGAGTTTCCAGACAGTCCGAGACGAAACCCGGATTGAACACGGCGACGGATTTGATGCCGTCCTTGGCCATTTTCTCCAGTGTCTTGTCCGTGTAAGGCTGGAGCCATTCCTGCGGGCCGAAGCGTGACTGGAACGTGGTGATCAGCCTTTCCTTCGGCCAGCCGAGGCGCTCGCGCAGGAGGCGCGTCGTTTTCATGCAATGGCAATGATAGGGGTCGCCCTTCTTGAAGTAGCTGAGCGGAATGCCGTGAAAGGAGGCGACGACCACTTCTGGCTCGAAGCTCAAGGTTGCCAGATGCTTTTCAATCGAAAGCGCCAGCGCTTCAATGTAGACCGGCTCGTCATGATATTGCGGCACGGTGCGCACGGCGGGCATATAGCGGGTTTTCATGAGGCATTCGAACAGCTTGTCGTTGACCGAGGCTGTCGTTGCCGCCGCGTATTGCGGATAAAGCGGGAAGCACAGAATGCGCTCGCAGCCCTGTTCGCGAAGGCGCGTCAGGACGCTTTCCATCGATGGATTGCCATAGCGCATCGCCCAGTCAACGATGACGTTTTGATGATCCTGCATTGCCACGGCCAGCTTCTCGCCTTGTGCGCGAGTGAAGGTGCGAAGGGGCGACTCGTTGCGCTCCTTGTTCCAGATTTGCGCATAGGCTTTGCCGGATTTTTTGGGGCGTGTGTTGAGAATGACACCATTGAGGATCGGCCACCAGAGCAGCTTCGGCGTTTCAATGACGCGACGGTCTGACAGGAATTCTTTCAGGTAACGGCGCATTGGCGCGGTTTCCGTGCCGTCCGGGGTGCCGAGATTGACAATCATGACGCCGACTTTGCCGATGGTGACCGGCGGGTGGTCTGCGGGGAGAGATCCAAGCGCGCGCGATTTCGTCCGGTCGAGGGGCGATGTCAGTTCCATGAAACAATGTCCTTGTCAGCGAAACGAAATTAGTCGCTCGCCACGGTTATTCAATGCGTCAAATGATCAAGAAAA
>JANMQE010000044.1:0-8757 GCA_031370195.1 Phyllobacteriaceae bacterium | reverse complement strand
TTCGATTTCGTTTTCGACCTCGGCGCAAGACACCCATTGAGACTTTTTGCCGTTGGAGACAGCGTCGATGACGCGGCTGTCCTTGTCGAGTTTGAAGCGGGTGGTTTTGCGGCGGTCGAGCCAGATCCAGCCGTTTTCGTCCTTTTCCAGTTCGCTGACATTGCGCATGACGTTCCATGCGGTGAGGACGGACAGCGGGTTGACGTTGGCGATGAAGTCGCGGACGTAGTCATTGGCGGGGCGCAGCACGATGTCTTCGGGTCTGCCGGACTGGACGATGCGGCCGGATTCCATGATGGTGATTGTATTGCCGATCTTGAGGGCTTCTTCCAGATCATGGCTGACGAAGATGATGGTCTTTTTCAGTGATTTTTGCAGCTGGAGCAATTCGTCCTGCAGCTTGGTGCGGATGAGCGGGTCGAGGGCGGAGAAGGGCTCGTCCATCAGAAGGATCGGCGCTTCGGTGGCGAAGGCGCGGGCGAGGCCGACGCGCTGCTGCATGCCGCCGGAGAGTTCATGGGCGTATTTGCCCGCCCATTGGGTGAGGCCGACGAGATCGAGCTGCCTTGTGACGCGCTCGTCCAGCTCTTCCTTCGGCACGCCGGAAAGTTCGAGGCCGAGGCCGACATTTTCGCGCACTGTACGCCAGGGCAGAAGGGCGAACTGCTGGAACACCATGGCGACCGCGCCGCGGCGGACCTTGCGGAGCTCTTCTTCCGAACAGGATACGACGTCGGTTATGCCATGGATGCCATGGACGATGACCTTGCCGCGCGTGACCTTGTTTAGGCCGTTGACGGCGCGCAGCAGCGTTGATTTGCCGGAACCTGACAGGCCCATGAGCACGGAGATTTCGCCTTCGTTGACGACAAGGTTTGCGCCTGCCGCGCCGAGCACGGAGCCGGTGGCTTCGAGGATTTCGGCGCGGGTCTTGCCCTGGTCAAGCATGTCCTGCGCTTCCTTGGCGCGGGAACCGAAGATGATGTCGACGTTCTGGAATTCGACGGCGGGCTTCATTGCAGTATCGTGGGCTGCGCTCATTTCTTTGTCTCCGCCTTTTGCGCCAGCATCCGGTCAAGGATTATAGCGAGGATGACCAGCGCGAGGCCTGCTTCGATGCCGAGCGGAATGTTGCGGTTGGCGAGCGCCTTGTTAACCGGGTTGCCAAGGCTCGGCGCGCCGATCAGCGTGGCGAAGACAACCATGGACAGCGACAGCATGATGCACTGGGTCAGGCCTGCCATGATCGACGGCAGCGCAGCGGGGAGCTCGACCTTCCAGAGCAATTGGCTCTTGGTCGCGCCGAAACTTTCGCCCGCTTCAATCATCGGTTTCGGGATTGAAGTGATGCCCAGATAAGTCATGCGTACCGGTGCGGGCATGGCGAAGATGATGGTGACAATAAGGGCGGGGGCGGCACCGAGCCCGAACAGGATAAGGATCGGGATGAGATACACGAAGGTCGGCATGGTTTGCATCAGATCCAAAATTGGCTGGGTCACGCGCCAGACTTTTGGCTTGTGCGCCGCCCAGATGCCGATGGGCACGCCAATGGCCATGGAAAGCGCCGTGGCGGCGACGACGAGGACCAAGGTCTGGACGGTTTCTTTCCAGAGGTTCTGATTGATGATGAAGAGGAGGCCAAGAAGGACAACAATGGCGAGCGGCTTTGACTTCTGCAGCCAATAGGCAAGGCCTGCGATCATCAGCGCCAGCAGCACAGCGGGAATTTGCAGAAGGAGGAAGGTCGAGCCTTCGACTATCCATCCAAGGCCATTCGACAGCGCATCGAAAAACCAGTCAAAATAGGTGACGATGAAGTCGATAAATGACTTGCCCCATTTCCCGACTGGAATTTTCCATGCGGCGATCAGTTTGGATACCGGGTCCATATTCCCCTCCCTAAATTTCACCCCGCTTTGATGGCAGCCGCAGAGGACCGCGGCCGCCGCGCCTTATGCTGACAGGAAATTACCCTGCAAGCGCCGCAGACACTGCCGCCATTGCATCGCCGCCGTCAAAGGTGGTGACGCCCTCGAGCCATGGTTTGACCGTGTCCGGATTGGCCTTCAGCCAGGTCTTGGCCGTCTCTTTCGGATCAGCGCCGTCTTTCAAAACTGGCGCCATCATTGCGCCTTCCATGGCGAGCGAGAATTTGAGGTTGGTGAGAAGCTTGCCGACATTCGGGCATTCGCCGACATAACCTGCCCGGACGTTCGTGGCGACCGTTGCCGCGCCGAAGCCTGAATCGCCCATGCCGTCGAGATAGGCGATTTTCATGTCGCCCATGACGGGATGCGGGGTCCAGCCGAGGAAGACGATCCATTCATTGTTCTTCATCGCCTTTTCAGCCTCGGTCAGCATCCCCGCCTCGGAGCTCTCAACGATCTCGTAGCCTTCGAGCTTGTTTTCCGGTTTGGCGATCATTTCGGAAATGATGCGGTTGCCGTCATTGCCAGCCTCGATGCCGTAGATTTTGCCGTTGAACTTGTCTTTGTTGGCGCTGAGATCGGCAAGACTCTTGACGCCGGCGTCGGCGACATATTGCGGCACGACGAGGCCGTAGCCGGCGCCTTCGAGATTGGTGCCGATGGTCTCGACGGACTTGTCATCCATATAGGCCTTGATGTCGGCGGTCATGGACGGCATCCAGTTGCCGAGGAAGACGTCGATGTCTTTGCTCTTCAGCGCAGCGTAGGTGACCGGTACAGACAGCGTGTTGACAGCAGGCTCGTAGCCCAGCGCCTCGAGGATGACTTGTGTTGCGCCGGTGGTGACCTGAATGTCGGTCCAGCCGACATCCGCAAAGCGAACGGCCTTGCAGGTTTCAGCGTCGCCGGCATAGACGGCGCTGGTCATGAGCGCTGTCGCGAGCAGCGTGGCAGAAAAGAGTTTGTTCATTTTGGTTTTCCCATTTGTTATTGCGGACCGGATGCAATTTTTTTTGTTTTGTCCCTTGATTCAATCCAATCATGATTTCATTCCGGATGAAAGTGATTGTGTGGCTTGGTTGCGACAGGAAGTGGTTTGGGCGCGGCAGATGTTGAAACCGCTTCTGTTTGACTGGCGAATCCGCGTGTGTTGGCTTAGGAAATCGCACGACGCGGGAACACGCCATGGCCAAACTCTATTTCAACTACGCCACAATGAATGCCGGCAAGACGACCATGCTCTTGCAGGCATCCTACAATTATCAGGAGCGCGGCATGCGCACGCTGTTGTATGTGGCGGGGCATTATCGCAAGGATGGCGAAGGCTATATCTCCTCGCGCATCGGGCTTGAAGAAAAGGCCGAGATGTTCCGCGACGAGGACGACATGTATGAGCGGGTCGAGGCGAGCATGGGCACGCATCCGGTGCATTGCGTGTTTGTGGACGAGGCGCAGTTTTTAACCGAGCATCAAGTCTGGCAGTTGGCTCGGGTCGCTGACCGGTTGGGCATTCCGGTGATGTGCTATGGCTTGCGGACCGACTTTCAGGGCAATCTGTTTTCAGGCTCCAAGGCGCTGCTGGCCATTGCTGATGATTTGCGCGAGGTGCGCACCATCTGCCGGTGCGGGCACAAGGCGACGATGGTGGTGCGGCTGGCTGAAGACGGCAAGGTTGCAAGGCAAGGCGATCAGGTGGCGATTGGCAAGGATGTCTATGTCTCGCTGTGCCGTCCGCATTGGGAAGAAGAGATGGGGCGGGTAACGGCTGAGGATCTGATCGGCTTTTCGCGGTAGCTTCAGTGTGCCTTGTGCCCTTACTTTTCGGTACTCCATCCCTCCCCTTTCTTCCTAAGCGCGGGCTTACACCGGTCGGATAAGCGCATGGCCAATTGCTTGGTCCATTCGTCGCGCCTTAGTGCCGTTGTGTGCGTTGCCAACACCGGTGGCGCATCTTTACGTCAAGCCAACTCAAGGAATTGCACTATGCGAAAGATCATTCTTTTTACCGTCTTCTCCCTTTTCGCCGTTCCCGCTTTTGCCCAAGACCTCGCCAAAGACATGATGCTTGGCAAAGCCCCAGATGAGGTCAAGGCAAAGCTGGTGGAGATGGGATACGAGGTTCGCAAGACAGATGCAGAAGACGGCAAGATCGAGGTCTATGCCATCAAGGACAGCAAGATCGCCGAAATCTATGTTGACCCGGCAACTGGCTTGGTCAGTGAAATCAAGATGAAATGAGCTGACAATGTATTGTTCCAAAAATCCTCATGCCCGCTCCGCTGACATCCAAAACTTACCGGTGTGGGACCCTCTGGTCAGGATTATCCACTGGACAATCGTGGCTGCAATCCTGACGAACGGATTTCTCAACGATCCTGAAAGCGAGTTTCATGAGTACATAGGTTACGCGGCGCTTAGTCTTGTCGTGCTCAGACTTGTATGGGGTGTTGTAGGACCGGTTCACGCACGGTTTTCGGCGTTTCCACCCAATCCCTTGGCCGCTATACGCCACATTCGCAAGACGTTTGCAGGCAATGCAACGCACCACCTGTCGCACAATCCGCTCGGAGCACTGATGGTGTACAACATCTGGGCTACCATATTGTTGATCTGCACTACTGGCATCATGATGGGAACGGTGCGTTTCTTTGGCGTTGAATGGGTTAAAAAAGCGCATGAGGCGGCTTTCTATTGGCTCATGGTCTCGGTGGTTCTCCATATTGCCGGTGTCTTCACGGAAACCTGGTTGAGCGGCGTACCGCTGGTGAAGGCGATGATAGACGGGCGCAAGAGGATTTCAGTGAGCCGAAAAGTAGAATGAAAACATCAATATTCCTGGATGCAATGAATAGACGGCGGGCATCCTTGCTCGCCGCTCTTTCCGTTATCAACGTGCTGTGTGCTGCTTTCTTTATGTGGGATGCAGTTGGTGATTTTGAGTCACTTGCTGCCGCTGATTTGCCGCATCTATTGGTTGAGTCCGTTGCTTCTCTTTGCCTCGTTATCGCAAGCGTATTTTTTCTTTATGCATTGCGCCGGCTTATCGAGCACAACGCAGCAATGTCAATCGGCATCCGCGCTGCCCGCGGCGAAATGGGTGTTTTGATTGAACGCTTTTTCGCCGAATGGCAGTTGTCCGACGCCGAATGGGACATAGCATTGCTGCTTCTCAAGGGTCTGGATAATAAGTCGATAGCGACTATTCGGGGCACGGCAACCGGTACGGTGCGCGCCCAATGTGCCAACATTTACGACAAGGCCGGAGTCGATGGCAGATCCCAACTCATGAGTGTTTTCATGGAAGAGCTTCTGAGCGTGCCGCTGGAAGCGCAGCCGAAGAAGGTTGGCGCAATGGTGGAATAAACTGCTCCGGACGTCACGCCGGACGTTTACCCGGGCCGAATGTGGTCTGTTATAACTATAGTTCTCCTTCCATGATGTCAGCGCTGAGCGGACCTCGGTGAGGAACGTGAACAATTTCTCATTCGGATGAAAGTTCCTCAAAGAGCCTGCAACAAAGGTTGGCTTGAGAAAGAACCAGTTATCTGCAATTGTCGTTCCAATTCTGGACACGAGTCAACGCAATCGTGCCGGATACCCTTTAAACACAGGAATGCCAAATGAATGTTCGCCAGGACATCCACAATTCAAGCATTCCCGTCCTTTGCCGGTCATGCGAAGCGCGACATCGCGGTATTTGTGGCGCCTTGACCCCGGAACAGCTTGTCACTCTATCGAGGCAAACGACGCGGCGTATTGTGGAGCCGGGGACGGAACTGGTCGCCGACAGCACGAGCGTCACCAGTTTTTCCAACGTCTTGTCCGGGGTTGTCAAACTAGCAAAGACATTAGCAGACGGCCGTCAACAAATTGTAGGGCTTCAATTTGCCCCGGATTTCCTCGGTCGCCCGTTCAAACGGGAAAGTTCGCTCAATGCGGAAGCGGCAACCAAGGTCATGGTCTGCTCTTTTCCGAAAGCCATGATCGACAGCTTAATCAAACAATCGCCAGAGCTCGAACACCGAATCTTACAGCAAACGCTCAATGAGCTGGATGAAGCGCGCGATTGGATGTTGACGCTGGGACGCAAGACCGCCGCGGAAAAAGTCGCCAGTTTTCTTTATCTCGTCACTTCCCACATCGATCCCGAAAATATCATCAGCGAAGGTCCTGCAACGTTCGACCTTCCGCTGACCCGTGCGGATATCGCGGATTTTTTAGGTTTAACGATCGAGACCGTAAGCCGCCAGTTTACCAAACTTCGGAAGGATGGCGTGATAGAAATCGAGAACAATAGAAAAATTCGCGTCACCAAAATAGAGCGGCTGCGTCATTGCGCGCGGATCTGAGATCAGGTATCCAGAAGCTCGTAGAGATATTCCCGCTCGCAGGCGACGTGTCGGCGAACACCCTCAAAAAAGCCGCGTAGCATGTAACCCACTGTTTCCGGCTGATAGCTGCGTGCAAGCGCGATCCTTTGTAACATTTCGCTGATCTCACCTGCATACCCTTCGTCTTCAAGATGTTCAGCCCGAAAGCGCCGAAGGCTTTCATGTAACACGGGCTTTCTTGGATAATGCTGCTCCAGCCATGGAAACAGGATAGTTTCTTCATAGCGATGAACATCAGCAACCAACGAAACAATCAGTTCAGAGACATCATGGCATAGACGGCGATCGACCAGCGCTGGCAATGAATCAGCGATCTCTTCAAGCTGTTGGCAAAGCATTAAGACATCGCCATGCGCCCGCTCTATGACCCGAACCGGTTCCTCATCCTGCGTGCTGCATGATTGCAACGCCCTCTCGCCGGTCACCGAACCCGTTGGGCGCACAAATTGCTTATCAGACCGAATTTTCATTGCAACGCGGTGCCCTCTTCGGGACGGCTGAGTGTGGTTGATCCATCCTAGGAGCAGAATGCGCGTTTGCTTTGATCTGAATCAAGGAAACGCCCTTGTCGCCGGGCCAATCAGAAGGAGGCAAATCTATTTTGACGCTCGGGGAACCATCATGAATTATGCGTTCGAATCTATCGCCCTCGGCGTGGCTGCGTTCTTGGCCCTGCTTGGCGCGGGGTTTGCCCAAGACGACCAATTCCAACAGCATATGTGGATTTTGTTTGTTGTACTCGCGGGCGCAACGACTGTTCTGCTGCGCAAGGAAAATTTTGCGGCTGGGCGGGGCATTCCGGCCAATCAATCCGAATATATGGATGGTCCTGTCCGCTACGGGGTTGTGGCCACTTTGATTTGGGGCATTACCGGTTTTCTTGTCGGCGTCATCGTTGCGGCGCAACTCGCTTACCCGGATCTCAATATCGAGCCGTTTTTCAACTTCGGTCGCATGCGCCCTTTGCATACCTCGGCAGTTGTTTTCGCCTTTGGCGGCAACGCGCTGATGGCGACGTCTTTTTACGTCGTGCAACGGACATCACGGGCGCGGTTGTTCGGCGGGAATCTGGCTTGGTTCGTGTTCTGGGGTTACCAATTATTCATTGTCATGGCGGCGACTGGTTACCTGCTCGGGATCACCCAATCCCGCGAATACGCCGAACCCGAATGGTATGTGGACATTTGGCTGACAGTTGTCTGGGTAGCTTATCTGCTGGTGTTTCTCGGCACCATCATCAAACGCAAGGAGCCGCATATCTATGTGGCGAACTGGTTCTACTTGTCGTTCATTGTTACAGTGGCCATGCTGCATGTGGTCAACAATCTGGCGGTCCCCGTCTCATTTCTGGGATCCAAGAGTTATTCGTTGTTTTCGGGAGTGCAGGATGCGCTGACGCAGTGGTGGTATGGCCACAATGCCGTCGGGTTCTTTCTGACGGCGGGCTTTCTCGGCATGATGTATTATTTCGTGCCGAAGCAGGCGAACAGGCCGGTCTATTCCTACCGGCTGTCGATCATCCATTTCTGGTCACTGATCTTTCTCTACATCTGGGCCGGGCCGCATCATCTGCATTATACGGCGCTGCCGGACTGGGCTCAGACGCTTGGCATGGTGTTCTCCATCATGCTGTGGATGCCCTCATGGGGCGGTATGATTAACGGGCTGATGACGCTGTCCGGCGCGTGGGACAAGCTTCGCACCGATCCGATCCTTCGCATGATGGTTCTTGCCATTGCGTTCTACGGCATGGCGACCTTTGAAGGCCCGATGATGTCGATCAAGGCGGTGAATTCTCTGTCGCATTACACCGACTGGACAATCGGCCATGTGCATTCAAGCGCCTTGGGCTGGGTTGGCATGATCTCTTTTGGTGCGATCTATCATCTGACGCCGAAGCTCTGGAACCGGGAGCGGCTGTATTCGTTGCGGTTGGTGACATGGCACTTCTGGTTGGCAACACTCGGCATTGTTATTTACGCGGCGGTGCTCTGGGTCGCCGGAATCCAACAGGGCCTGATGTGGCGCGAATATGATGAGCAGGGCTTCCTCGTCTATTCCTTCGCAGAGTCCGTCGCCGCCATGTATCCCTATTATGCGCTGCGTCTGATCGGCGGACTTTTGTATCTGGCCGGCAGCCTCATCATGGGGTGGAACATCGCCATGACAATTCGAGGTTATCAACGCAAAGAGCTGCCGATTGGCGGCCCAGTCACCCAATTGCAGCCTGCGGAATAGGAACCGGACATGTCTTTGCTCGACAAGCATGCAATCATCGAACGCAACGCGACGCTGCTGCTCGCCGGTTCATTCCTGGTGGTCACGATCGGCGGTATCGTCGAAATCGCACCGCTGTTCTATCTGCAGAACACCATTGAAAAAGTCGAAGGTATGCGGCCCTATTCGCCGCTCGAACTGGCGGGGCGCAACATCTA
>JANMQE010000293.1:0-2957 GCA_031370195.1 Phyllobacteriaceae bacterium | reverse complement strand
CTGACGCCGGATTTTTTGACGTTTGACGACAAGGGCGCAGCTGAAGTCAGCGCCATTATCGCGGCGTTCTCCGCCCGCTCGCCACAAGCGAAAATCATTGTGGCCTGCGGCTCGATGGGTGGCTTCCTGTGCCACAGGCTGGCGAAGAGCGGTGCACTTGCACCGCGACTTGCCGGTATGATGTTCCTCGGCTCATTTCCTGATTCAGGATTTGCCGGTTCCGTCGCCTTCAGGGCCGGAATGCCAGTGTTCATCGGCCACGGGACGAACGATGTGACATCGCCCATTGCCACCATGGAAGAATTTGCAGCATCGCTGCGCAAGGCCGGTGGCGAGGGCAGCGTCATGCTGCACCGCTTCAACAGCGGCTCGCATGGCACGCCGGTACGCATGACAGATTGGCGGCTGGTGCTGAACTGGATGTTAGCCAAAGCGCGGTGATTGCGCGGCTGTTTATCCACAGCTCGGCTGATATCGGCGTTGTGGCAAGCGAAAAACTCTCGACAAAAGCTGTGCGCCGGATATGTGTGGCGCATATTTTGCAGCCTTGAGGGTGTCATGCGTTCAACCGTCTCCGCAGTCGTCGGGTTTGTTTCACTTGCCGGCCTGAGTGCCTGCAGCACAACGGGCGATGGTCCTGCCATTCCGCTGCGCCCCGCCGTGGACGCGTCGCTGGCTGTGCCGTGCCAGGAGGCGGCAGGTGATAAATATTTCATGGATCCCGCCCGTGTGATCGCGCTGTCATCCAATCCCGCAGGCAAGAATACGGAAGTCTATCTCAAGGTCGATTCGCGCGATGCCCGCTGCACAGTCAATGCCAGTGGCAAGGTGCTGTCGCTGGTCGATACATCGCCGAAAAGCGCTGACCAAATGGCTGCGGAAGAGTTGAAAGCGGCTGAAGCTGCGGGCGGTGCGGTCAAAAAGCCTGTCAAGAAACCCGCCAAACCGTAAGCTTGCACACAAATCTGTTGAGACGTTCGAAGGCGGGCTTGAGCCGCCTTTTGTGTTTTTTCGGCGCTTCTTAGCGGCTTGCCTGTTTTCCCTTGCGTCACCTGATTGTTGTCAACGGGTTCAAAACTTCTCCCCGTTATCCACATGCCCACCCACAAGATATTGTTGTTTGTCGTATAATGAAACACAAGGCTTGACGGGAGGCTGCGAGTCACTTTTAAAGGTGTCTACGTTGCGTAGTGGCGTCGCCGGGGTGTCGTTTGCCCGGCCGGTAATTCCAAGCACAGCATGCACTGCCAGTCCCGGTTTTCCTTTCGCGAGGTCTCATTCGGGCGAGATATTTGTGTGCAATTTGTGATCAGAAGTTTGCCGGAAAAATTTGTAGAAACGATCTGTTAACACTATATTTAGTGTTTGCGGGGAAAGTAGCCACTAGATAACGTGATGAGTCTTCAGGGGCAGAATCACAAAAACGTGGTTGAATGTGCGATGGCGCAGGTGGCTGTCCTGTGGATAGCCTGTGCATCGCACGTGGAATTCGGGGGAGCCGGACGGCGCGGTTGCGCGTGTGCCGGTTTTGGCGGGCCGTGTCCGGCGGGCGGTGCTTAAATGCGCTGCCCGCAGGACACTAAATCTAGACATTAATGTTGGGGACCAAAGACATGCAATTCGAGCGGAAATTCACCACTGAGGGTCAGTCTGCGTATGCGAGCCTGGAGTTTCGTCAGGCAACGAGCGAGATCCGCAATCCTGACGGTTCGGTGGTGTTCAAGCTTGAAAACATTGCGGTTCCCGCGCAGTTCAGTCAGGTCGCGGCTGACATTCTGGCGCAGAAATATTTCCGCAAGGCCGGTGTCCCCGCTTGCCTGAAGAAGGTTGAGGAAAATTCCGTGCCGTCGTTCTTGTGGCGGTCCGTTGCTGATGAAGATGCGCTTGTCCTGTTGCCAGAAAAAGAGCGTTACGGCTCCGAGATGGATGCGCGTCAGGTGTTCGACCGCCTGTCCGGCACATGGACCTATTGGGGCTGGAAAGGTGGCTACTTCAAATCCGAGGCTGATGCCGCCGCATTCCGCGATGAGCTCGCCTATATGCTCGCGGCACAGATGGTCGCGCCGAATTCGCCGCAGTGGTTCAACACCGGTCTGCATTGGGCTTACGGCATCGATGGTCCGGGGCAGGGCCACTATTATGTCGATCCAGAAACCGGCAAGCTGACCAAGTCCAAATCCTCCTACGAGCATCCGCAGCCGCATGCCTGCTTCATCCAGTCGGTGCAGGATGACCTCGTCAACGAGGGCGGCATCATGGACCTGTGGGTTCGCGAGGCACGCCTGTTCAAATACGGTTCCGGCACCGGTTCCAATTTCTCGCATTTGCGCGGCGAGGGCGAAAAGCTCTCTGGCGGCGGGCGCTCGTCTGGCCTGATGTCGTTCCTCAAGATCGGCGACCGCGCTGCCGGCGCCATCAAATCCGGCGGCACCACGCGCCGCGCCGCCAAGATGGTCGTCGTTGACGTCGATCATCCTGATATCGAAGCCTATATCGACTGGAAGGTGAAGGAGGAGCAGAAGGTTGCCGCGCTCGTCACCGGTTCCAAGATCGTCAAGCAGCATATGACCGCCATCATGAAGGCCTGCGTCAACTGCGAAGCGGGCGGCAATGATTGTTTCGATCCGGCCAAGAACCCGGCGCTGAAGCGCGAGATCAGGGCGGCCAAGAAGGCGCTGGTGCCGGAAAACTACGTCAAGCGCGTCATCCAGTTCGCCCAGCAGGGCTACACTGACCTCAAGTTCGACGCCTACGACACCGACTGGGATTCGGAAGCCTACCTCACTGTGTCAGGCCAGAATTCCAACAATTCGGTCTCGTTGAAGGACGACTTCCTGCGCGCTGTCGAAAAAGACGGCGACTGGAACCTCACCGCCCGCAAGGACGGCAAGGTGATGAAAACGCTGAAGGCGCGTGACCTCTGGGAGAAAATCTCCTACGCCGCATGGGCGTCGGCT
>JANMQE010000245.1:0-5303 GCA_031370195.1 Phyllobacteriaceae bacterium | reverse complement strand
GCGGGCAGGGGCTGACCGGCTTGTGCATTTCACCACCGACATGATTTACGGCCACACCGTTCAACATCCAATGACAGAAGACCATCCGGTTGCGCCGCTCGGCGAATATGGAATGTCGAAATGGAAGACCGAGGAACTTGCCGCCGAATGGCGCAAGGAGGGCATGCGCATTTCGCTGTTCCGTCCGCGCCTCATCATCGGTCCGGGACGGCTCGGAATTCTCGAGAAGCTGTTCAAGCTGATCGACATGAATCTGCCGGTGCCGATGATCGGGTCGGGCAAGAACCCGTACCAGTTTATCTCGGTGTTTGACTGCGCTTCGGCCTGTTACGCCGGCTTCAAGGCGGGTGTGCCGAACGAGGCTTACAATCTCGGCTCGCTCAATCCGCCACCGGTGCGCAAGCTCTTGGACGAACTGGTCAAGCATGCCGGTTCCAGGTCGCTGCTGATCCCTACGCCGGGCTGGGCAGTGAAGCGCACGCTGGACTTCCTCGACCTTTTGAACATGCCGATCATGGATCCGGAGCAGTATCTGATCGCTGACGAGGATTGCCTGCTCGACGTATCCAAGGCCAAGCGTGATCTTGGCTGGGTGCCGCAGTACCGCGACGAGGACATGCTGATTGCCGCCTACAATGAGTACCGCGCCAAGAAATCCGCTGCCGCACAAACCGCGCCGCATGCAATTGCTGCTGAATGATGGAGACGACCTTGAACCAGACCGTAAAAATGGCAGACACTGCCAACCGCATTCAAGTTGACGCTCCGGAAATGGCCCCGATGCATATGGCAAACAAACCCAAACTGATGAGCGTCGCTGATGCGAAAGCGCTGACCGTTCCGGCAATGACTGATCTGTTCAAGAGCCATATCAACCCTGGTCAGTTGCACTTCATGAAGCTGCTCGGCTTCCACAAAATCAAGGTCGAGCGCGCCGAAGGCATGTATTACGTCGATCAGAACGGCCGCAAGATATT
Organism: Phyllobacteriaceae bacterium; assembly: GCA_031370195.1. Taxonomy (GTDB): domain Bacteria; phylum Pseudomonadota; class Alphaproteobacteria; order Rhizobiales; family Rhizobiaceae; genus JANMEX01. The sequence continues at coordinate 4,326 of JANMQE010000245.1, read as the reverse complement.
GGACTTCTTTGGCGGGTTCGGTTCGCTTGCGCTTGGCCACAACCATCCGCGCATTCTTGAGGCGCGCAAACAATTCCAAGACGAAAAGCGGCACGAAATCGCCATTGCGTTTATGTCGCAATATGCAGCTGCGCTGGCGAGCAACATTGCCGCCTGTTCGCCCGGCGATCTGGACATGGTGTTTCTGGGCTCTTCCGGCTCTGAAGCAATGGAAGCGGCGATCAAGGTTGCCGAGCGCGCTGCCGGGCCTGAGCGTCCGAAGATTGTTTACGCTGAAAACTCGTTCCACGGCAAAACCAAGGGCGTTTTGTCAATCACTGACGGTGCGCTCTATCGCGGCGATTTCAAGCTGACTGACAATGTGCTGAAGGTTCCGTTCGGCGACATTGATGCGGTTGAAAGGCTGTTTGCATCTGATCCGAAGATTGGCACCATTGTCCTTGAAACCGTACAAGGTGGCGGCGGGATTGTTCAGGCACCTGTCGAATACTGGCAGAACTTGCGCGCTCTGTGCGACAAACATGGTGTTTTGTGGGTGGCTGACGAAGTGCAGTGTGGCTATGGGCGCACCGGCAAGTTTTACGCTTTTGAACATTACGGCGTCATTCCGGATGTTACGGCGCTGGCCAAGTCGCTTGGTGGCGGCAAGTCGGCGGTCGGGGCGATGATTGCAAGCCGCAAGGTTTACATGAAAGCCTATGGCACGCCGAAAACGGCAATGATCCATGCGCAGGCCACATTCGGCGGCATCGGCGAATCCTGCATAACGGCGATTGAAGCGCTGAACGTGCTTTATGACGAGAACCTGATCGACAATTCGGCCCGCGTTGGTGAACATCTATTGGCCCGGATGAAGGCACTGCAGGTCAAGTATCCCAAGCTCATCAAGGATGTGCGCGGGCGTGGCCTGATGATCGGGTTGGAGTTCCAGGACTTCTCGCAGACGTTGCCGACCTTGCTGCGGCCGATGGTGGCGATGCTGGATGACAAGCTGAAGGGCTCGCTGTCCGGCTTTGTCGGATCGCTGTTGCTGCGCGATTACAATGTCCTCGTTGCTTTCACGGAGTACAATCGCAATGTCATCCGTCTCGAGCCGCCGCTGATCTGCACAAAAGAACAGGCAGATGAGTTTGTTGACGCACTTGACAAGCTGCTTGGCCGTGGTGTGACAGCAATCGTCAAGGACTTCATTGTCAGCCAGGTGGTTTGATGAGCGATTTGGCGTATCGAGATGGCCCTCTGAAGGAAGCGGCGGATGGCGAAAATCGCCGTCCGCTTATCCGCAGATTGCTTGACTGGCAGCTGTTCAACCCGCTGTTCCGGCTGATATCCAGCTCAAGTGCGTTGGACCGTATTGCGGCGACAATGTTTGCTCTTGGTATTCTGTTGGTGGCCGCTTATGCGACTGTGCGTCCAGACTATAACTGGGACATGGTGGCCTATGTCGGTACCGCGTTGGAGGAGCGATATACTGACCCAGTTGAGCTGCACCGCGAGACATGGAAACGCATTGATGCAGGCGCAACAGAAACCCAGCAATACCATCTGAAATTTTCCAATCCGTACAATGTTCACCAATGGGAGAACCCGGCAGACTTCAAGTCGCAGCTTTCGATGTACCGCGTGAAGATGCTCTATGTCGCCGCGCTGCGTGCGTTCGAGCCGGTGATCGGCGTGGTCAACGCGGCGTTTGTGCTGTCGATTGTGCCGTCGCTTGTTTTTGGGGCTCTGGTTCTTTGGTGGCTTTGGCGCGAGAAAGCGTTGCAGGGCGCGTTTTTCTTGATGCCTCTGTTGTTGATGGCGGATTATTTGCCGCTCTCAACGGTGGTGACGCCGGACATGCTTCTGACCTTGATCGCAATGGCGGCAATCTACGCGCTCTATCGCGGTCATGATTGGCTGGCGGCAGTGCTCTTGGTGGTCTCGGTTGCTGTCCGGCCGGACAATTATGTCATGATTATTGCTGGTGCCATGACTGCGGTCCTTTTCGGATGGCGCAAAGCACCGATGTTGACAGCGTTGGTGGCAGGGCTTGCCGTTGGAGTGCTGATCTCCAAGTCCGGACATCATCCGGGGTGGTGGACGCACTTTTACTTCTCCAACATCCAACTGCAGAATTCGATGACCGGCTTCAATCCACCTTTTTCGCTTTACGATATGGCCCGCGGTTATGTGCGTGGTTTGGTGGTGACGTTCCAGCACAATGATTGGCTTGGCCTGCTGATGGTTTTGCTTGGCGGCTGGGCTCTACTTGCCAAGGCTGGCAAGCTTAACCATCCGCGCGTGCATGCGCTCGCCTTCATGATGGCGATTGGAACGCTTGGCAAATTTGCTTCGTTCCCCTTGCCGGATGACCGCTTCTACTTTGTATTCATCGCCGGATTTGCACTTGTTTTGCTGGCCGCGTGGAAGCCGCAGTTCCAGATGAATCTGCTGGCAAAGCGCGACTGAATCGCAAAGATCAAACCCGCGTCGCGCCTATTTGACGCGCATGTCGCAAACAGGCTTTGCCTACCGCGTCGCGAACATTAATGTGCTCCAAACCGGTTATCAGGAGCCAACCGCATGTCGAAGCTTCCCGCCAAGGCCAAAGTCGTCATCGTCGGTCTCGGCGGCATCGTCGGTGCAAGTGTGGCGCATCATCTGATCGAGCGCGGTTGGGACGATGTTGTCGGCATCGACATGTCCGGCATTCCGACGGATGTCGGCTCCACCTCGCACGCATCCGACTTTTGCTACACCGCCAGCCACGACTTCATGTCGGTCTGGACTACGCTCTACTCCATCGATTTCTTCGACAAGATGGGCAACTATGAGCGCATCGGCGGCCTCGAAGTTGCCCGTGTTGGCGATGATGCGCGGATGGATGAAATCAAGCGCAAGGTGGCGTCCGCAAAAGCGTTCGGCTCGCGCTCGCATCTGATCGGGCCGAAAGAAATCAAGGAAAAATTCCCGCTGATCGAAGAGTCAATGGTGCAGGGCGGTTTGTGGGATCCGGACGCTGGTCTTGTCACGCCGCGCTCGCAGACGGTTGCCGGCAAGCTGGTCGACATGGCCGAGAAGACCGGCAAGTTGAAGCCTTTCGCCAACACTGCCGCGAATTCGCTTGTGATTGAAAACGGCCGCATCAAAGGCGTTGTGACCTCGCGCGGGACAATCATGGCAGACCATGTCGTGGTTTGTGCCGGCATCTGGGGCCGCCTGATTTCCGAGATGGCAGGCGAAGATTTGCCGGTCATGCCGATTGACCATCCTCTGACTTTCTTCGGGCCCTATACGGAATTTGCCGGTACCGGCAAGGACATTGGTTACCCGCTGCTGCGTGACCAAGGCAACTCGGCTTACATGCGTGACACCGGTGATCCGACCACGTCGGAAGGCGGCATGATTGAGTGGGGCTATTATGAGGAAAAGAACCCACGGCTGGTCCATCCGCGTGACATACTGTCAAAGGAACAATCGAGCTGGTCGCCGTCGCAGCGTGATCTCCAGATGGAGCAGATTATCGAGCCGCTCGAGCGCGCCATTGAATTGACGCCGATCCTTGCCGAGCTTGGGTATGATGAGCGCCGGTCATTCAATGGACTTTTGCAAGTCACAGCGGACGGCGGCCCATCTTTCGGGGAAAGCCGCAAGGTGCGCGGGCTTTGGTACTGTGTTGCGATCTGGGTGAAAGACGGTCCGGCGTATGGCAAAATGCTGGCGGATCTGATGACTGACGGGCGAACGGAGGTGGATTATGCCAAGCTTGATTACGCCCGGTTCTATGACCATCAGCTGACCGAAGAGTTCATCGCAGGCCGCTGTTATGAGACCGCGCAGAAGGTCTACAATCCGGCGGTGCATCCGCGCGAGCCGTTCGGCAATGGCCGCAACATCAAGCGCTCGCCGTTTTATGAACGCGAAAAGGCGCTTGGCGGCCACTTCATGGAGCTTGGCGGCTGGGAACGTGCGCATGGCTATGCGGCCAACGAGCATCTCCTCGAAAAGTATGGGGACAAAGTTCCGGTTCGCGAGAGTGAATGGGACAACCGTCATTTCTGGCGCGTTTCGAACGCCGAGCATCTTGCTATGAGTGAAGTCGTCGGCATGGTGAACCTTTCGCATTTCTACATATTCGATGTCGAAGGGCCGGACCATGTCGAGGCGATGGAATGGATCTGTGCGGCCAAAATCGGCGGCGACGGCAATATCGGCAAGGGCATCTACACGCACTTCCTTGATGACCACGGCATGGTGCGGGCCGACTTGACCGTTATCCGCATGCCTGACCGCTGCAGGATTATCGACGGCGCTGACGCCGGGCCGCGCGACCTTCTTTACATC
>JANMQE010000238.1:0-2541 GCA_031370195.1 Phyllobacteriaceae bacterium | reverse complement strand
CAACCAATGTCGGCTCCCAAACCATGTTGGCGCGGATTGTGAAAATGGTCGGCGAAGCGCAGCTCTCTCGTGCGCCGGTGCAGCGACTAGCCGATATCGTCTCCAGCTGGTTTGTGCCTGCTGTCATTGTCACGAGCATCCTGGCATTTGGCGCTTGGTGGCTCTACGGACCGGAGCCGCGTCTGGCCTATGCGCTGGTGTCCGCCGTTTCCGTGCTGATCATCGCCTGCCCTTGCGCGCTCGGCCTTGCCACGCCGATGGCCGTCATGGCCGGTGTCGGACGCGGTGCGCGTTCGGGCGTGTTGGTCAAAAATGCCGAAGCACTGGAGATCATGGAGAAAGTTGACACGATCATCGTTGACAAGACCGGTACCTTGACAGTGGGCAAACCATCGCTCGTCGCCATTGTTGCAACAAAGGGACACGACGCCGATGAGGCCCTGCGCCTTGTCGCGAGCCTTGAACAAGGCAGCGAGCACCCGCTTGGCCAGGCACTTGTCAATGCCGCGAAAGCCAAGGGGATGGCGCTCGGCAAAGTGGCCGCGTTCGACTCGCCCGTCGGCAAGGGCGCAATCGGCATGGTCGGGCGCAAACGCATTGTAGCAGGCAGCGCCGCCTATTTCGCCAGCCTGTCAATCAACACCGCTGAACTGGCCGACAGTGCGGAACAACACCGCAAAGATGGCGCGTCGGTCATCTTCATTGCCGTCAATGGCAAGCTCGCCGCCATCGCCGCCATTGCCGATGCGGTCAAGCCAACAACCATGGCCGCGCTCTCCGCATTGAAAGCGGCAGGACTTCGCATCATCATGGTGACAGGCGACAACAAGACAACCGCAAATGCCATAGCTGCAAAACTGGGTATTGACGAGGTCGAGGCCGAGGTCCTGCCTGAGCACAAGGCCGAAATCGTCGCCCGCCTGAAGGCTGAAGGGCGCACAGTGGCCATGGCCGGAGACGGGGTCAACGACGCGCCCGCGCTCGCCGCCGCCGATGTCGGCATCGCCATGGCTACAGGCACCGATGTCGCCATCGAGAGCGCCGGGCTGACACTCATCCAAGGCGATCTCAACGGCATCGTTAAGGCGCGAAACCTCTCCATCGCCACCATGAAAAACATCCGCCAGAACCTTGTCTTTGCGTTCCTTTACAACACCGTCGGCATTCCGATTGCCGCCGGCATCTTCTATCCATGGTTCGGCGTCCTGCTTTCACCCATGTTCGCCGCCGCTGCAATGTCGCTGTCATCGGTCAGCGTCATCGTCAATTCGCTGCGCCTGCAACACGCGAAGATTTGATTGCCAATCTCGCCGATTGTTGATGTTGCAAACCTATCGTAGAAGCTTGGTGTCTGAATCAAAATTCAGTTTGATGAGTGAAATGGAATGATTTTCGAGAACCGGAGCGGAGCGTACTCTTGGGGTCCCCGCCAGCGGCTTGCCGCTTAAGGGCGGGGCAAAGACAGTCCGTGAGCACCGGAAGCACAGAAAATCGCTCCAGTTGGCCGTCAAAGTGGATTTTGTTTCAGACTCGAACGAACAGCGGCGGGAATCGCACCATGACGAACACTTACTACGCTCCCAAGGGCGGCCATGTGGCGCAGACGGAATTGCTCACCGGACGCGCCTGCTTCACCCCGTCCTACGCGGTGATCCCAAAGGGCGTCATGCGCGACATTGTCACCAGCCATCTGCCGCATTGGGACCGTACGCTCGCATGGGTGCTGGCACGGCCGCTGTCCGGCTTTGCCGAAACCTTCTCGCAATACATCATGGAAGTCGGCCAAGGCGGTGGCAGCGACAGGCCCGAGAGCGACCCGAATGCGCAAGCGGTTCTCTTCGTTGTCGAAGGCGAGCTGACACTGACATTGGACGGCAAAGAGCATGTCCTGACGCCGGGCGGCTACGCCTATCTGCCGCCAGCGGCAAAATGGACCGCGCACAACCTTGGCAAAAAGCCCGCACGCTTCCACTGGATCCGCAAGGCTTATCAAGCCGTGGACGGTATCGAAATGCCAGAGGCGTTCATCACCAACGAAAACCACATCGAGCCGGTCGCCATGCCCGGCACAGAAGGCAAATGGGCGACAACACGCTTTGTCGATCCGATGGATTTGCGCCACGACATGCACGTCAACATCGTCACCTTCGAGCCGGGCGCAGTGATCCCGTTTGCCGAAACGCACGTAATGGAACACGGCCTCTATGTCCTGGAGGGCAAAGCTGTCTACCGGCTCAATCAGGATTGGGTCGAGGTCGAGGCGGGTGATTTCATCTGGTTGCGCGCCTTCTGCCCGCAGGCCTGTTACGCCGGCGGTCCGCGCCGTTTCCGCTACCTTCTCTACAAGGACGTCAACCGCCACATGCCGCTCGGCTCGTTTCAGAACAAGTGATGCTCAAATTCAGCGCCAACCTGTCGTTCCTCTGCCAAGAGTTCACGTTCGCAGACCGCTTCGCCGCTGCGGCCAAAGACGGGATCAAGGCGGTTGAATATGTCTCGCCCTATGAAATGCCAAAAGCGGCGATTGCACAACTGCTGGCC
>JANMQE010000224.1:0-1570 GCA_031370195.1 Phyllobacteriaceae bacterium | reverse complement strand
ACGTCTGACCCACGCCTTGTCAGACGTCAAAGATCACGTGGCCTCAGCCCGCTGGCCTTTGAAATGCGCTTGAGCATTTTGGGGTCCAATTTCCACACTGTCGTGAACGGCAAACGCAAAATCCGCCCAGCCTTCTCTTGCCAGCGTTTTATGCGAGCCAGTTTGCCGCTTTATGGTCCACCCAATTCTCAGGAGTGCAGCCAAGACCCTGCGGGCCTGACCGCCGCAAATTCATTCATTCAGCAGCAACCCGGATCGTGATCGGAATGGCACCTGCTTCACCGTGCTCGATCCGATCTGCCAAAACGCGCAGAGCCAGCGATTCTGCCTTCGCAACAGCTTCGCCTTCCGTGGCCCCGTAGGCCAGTACGCCCGGAAGTTCGGGTACTTCTGCGAGCCAGCGCCCGTCAGCTTCACGCTCAGTGTCAAAAGTAAGGTTCATGCGGCTTTCCTCGATCATCTCCAATAGCCCAAATTTACCGTCAGAGCGAGTCGCCGACATTGTCGGACTTCTACCGCGCCCGCTGCCCGAACAAAATCTTCTGCGCTTCCTTGTCCTCAGCAAGGTTGTTCCGCCTGGCCTCATCCTTGCCGACATCAATCCCCCTGATGACCGCAGGGCGCGATTTCACAGCTTCGTACCAACGCTTCAGATACGGGAAGTCATTCAAATCCTGCCCCTGCCGCTCGTGTGGGATGACCCAGCCAATTGAGGCCATGTCGGCGATGGAATAATCACCCGCCAGATAGTCATGGCTTTCCAATCGCCGGTTCATCACGCCGTAAAGCCGGTTGACCTCATTGGTGTAGCGGTTGATGCCGTATTCGATCTTTTCCGGCGCGTACTGGCGGAAATGATGCGCCTGTCCGGCCATTGGCCCAAGGCCGCCCATTTGCCAGAACAGCCACTCTTCGCACGCCACACGCGCTCGCTCGTCGCTCGGATAAAATTTGCCGAACTTGCGGCCGAGATAAGCCAAAATCGCACCGGATTCAAAAACCGAGATCGGCTCGCCGCCCGGCCCTTCCGGATCGACAATCGCCGGCATCCGGTTGTTTGGCGCGATCTTGAGGAAGTCCGGATGGAACTGATCGCCGCGCCCGATGTTTATATAGTGGACGGCGTAAGGCACGCCGAGTTCCTCCAGCATGATGGATATCTTCCATCCGTTGGGTGTTGGCCAGTAATAAAGGTCAATCGGCTTTGTCTGGTCAGTCATGTCTGTCTCCGCGTTTGACGAGACAAGACACCAACTCGAATGCGCAGGCAAGCGAACGAATTGGTCCTGCTGACAGTCTCAGCAGTGAGATTTCCAGGCTGAACGTCAGATGAACGAAGCTGTCAGAGCCGGTTCAGACGCCCTCGCCTATAAACGCCCCATCGACGGATCGGACTGGGGATGAAGATCATGGGCTTTGAAAATTCGGTGCTGGCACGGCGGTTCACAATCATCTGCCTGCTGGTGACAATTTTCGGGATCTGCTTTGCAGGTCTTGTCCAGAACTTCTCCCGCCCGGCCCGGGCATATGAAATCGGAATGGTCGTTCCGTGCGTGTTCGAAGAAGGCCT
>JANMQE010000179.1:0-3403 GCA_031370195.1 Phyllobacteriaceae bacterium | reverse complement strand
CGTCTCGTAAAGCGCCTTGGAGCCGAGCGCGAAAGAATAGACGATCTTGCCCGGATCAAGCGCCTTGCGCGCGCCGCTCACCCGCCCTGCCCGATAAAGTTCGGCAATGCCGTCGGTCATCATCTCGGTGTGGACGCCAAGATCATCGACGCCGCTTTCCAGCAGCAGGGCGCAGACCGCATTCGGCATGCCGCCAATGCCGATCTGCAGACAGGCACCGTTTTCCACCTCGTTGACAATGTAACGCGCCACCGCGCGGTCAATCTCCGTCGGCGCGGGATTGGGCAGCTCCGGCGCAGGCGCATTGTCGCCATCTATGATGTAATCAACTTCGCTGATGTGAATGCCCGTATCGACGCCATGCACATAGGGATTGCCGCTGCTCGTCTCGATCACGACAATCCGCGCATGCTCGATGATCGCCCGGTGCCAGAGGTTCGACGCGCTCATGTTGAAATAGCCGCCGCCTTCCATCGGGCAGGCCTTGATGATCACCATGTCCACCGGTGCGATGAAGCGGCGGTAATAGTCGGGGATTTCACCCAGATTGACCGGCAGATAATGGCAGCGGCCCAGATCATGCATTTTGCGGTCATAGCCGGAAAAATGCAGCGAAAACCAGTGCACATGCTCGCCGTTCGGATCAGCCTCCAGCACAGCGCGCGGCTTCATCGAAAGACAGTTGCGGATTTTCACATTCGTCAGTTCGTGGATGCGCGCGCCAAGCGCCTTGTCAAACACATCCGGCTGACAAAGCGAGGTGGCATAATCCAGCCACATGCCTGATTGGACCAGACCGGCCACGAACTCCGCGCTGACATGCTGTGCCGGTTTTGCTGCTTGCCTCAACGCCATACCGCCTCCCGTAAAGGACATCAAATTCACGGGGATCAAGCTGCCTCATAACACGGCCCGGGGCAAGCGAGCCGCGCGCAAGGGCGCGTAAGACTTTCGATATTATTGGAAACTGGCAGGGGCAGCAGGGTTCGAACCCGCGGCCTGCGGTTTTGGAGACCGCCGCTCTACCAACTGAGCTATACCCCTGCATGGTGCGAGTGGCTTTTTTCACAGGACCGCAGATTTTTCAAGCGCCGTTTGAGGGAAATATGATTTGGGGCCGTGTTCGCCGCGTCTGACCCCTGGTAAGGTCAAACAAACTCAAAATCACCCGCATTCAGCGCGGCAAGCGTCCGGCCGGCGAGCGTGAACACATCCTCGCCAAATGTGAATGCAACATCAGCGCCGGATTGGGTTGCGTGGGACATTGCGTGGGCAAAGCCAGTTGCCAGCGCACCATCAAGCACGATGTAGTCGATTGCGGCAAAGTCCGTGATGCGGTCACGGCCATAGCCGGTCGCGAACACAAACCGGTCTATCCCCGCACCGCCAATCAAAGTGTCATTGCCGTCGCCGCCGTCCAGCCGGTCAGCTCCGGTTGAGCCGGACAGTGTGTCGTTTCCGGAACCACCTACGAGAATGTCGTCGCTGCCCTCGCCATTCAGCGCGTCGTTGCCAACGCCGCCTTCAAGCAGTTCATTGCCTGCGCCGCCCCACATGATGTCGCCACCGCTGCCGCCAAACAGCATGTCGGCGCCCGCATCGCCCCAGAGCGTGTCCTCGCCATTTCCGCCATTCAGCGTGTCGTTGGCACCCTCGCCATGCAGCAAATCATTGCCGCCATCGCCGTTCAGCGCATCATCGCCAGTTCCTCCCCACAGCACGTCCATGCCGTCGCCGCCATTCAGCAGATCAAACCCCGCATCGCCACGCAGCGTGTCATCACCCACGTCGCCGCTGAGTGTATCATTGCCGTTGCCGCCGGAAAGCGCATCCGCACCAGCGCCGCCATTCAGCGTGTCATGCCCGGTCTCGCCAAACAGCGCATCATCGCCGTCACCGCCATTCAGTACATCGTCCGCGCCCTCGCCGTGCAGCATGTCATTGTCAGCGTCACCGTTCAAAGCGTCCCTGCCATCGCCACCCCAAAGAGTGTCATTGCCATCGGCGCCGTGCAACGTGTCAACACCGCTGCCGCCGAGCAGGGTGTCATTGCCTGCATCGCCATGAAGCGTGTCGAGACCCGCACCACCGTCAAGGCTGTCATCGCCCTCGCCGCCGTCCAGCGTATCGTCGCCGCCGTCGCCGCTGATCACATCATTGCCCGTGTCGCCGAACAGCCAGTCCTTGCCCGTGCCGCCGCTGATCTGGTCGTCGCCCGCACCGCCCGAAATGCCGTCATCACCAGCTTCGCCGAACAGGACATCCAGCCCCAGCCCGCCAATCGAAAGGTCCGCGCCGTTGCCGAGATGCACAATGTCGTTGCCGTCGCCCGCATCCACCCGGTCATCGCCGCCATTGGCATTGACAATGTCGTCGCCGCCGTTCGCGCGGATCAGCTCGCCCATGCTGGTCCCATCGAGCGTGTCGCCGTCATTGGTCCCGTTGATGCCCGGCGGCGCTGAAGGCGGCGTCTGCGGAATGCTTCCGGTTGACGCGGGATCAATTGCGGCAAGGATCGTGATGAAGTCGCCGTGGTTGTTGATGTCGCCGACCTGGTATGAATTGCCCACAAATGGAGTTGCAAAATAAGGATCGTAGCCGTCTGGAATGTCATCGTCGTCGTCGTTGTACCACGGACCGCCGCCGCCAATCTCAACTGACGGCTCGTAGATATGGATTCCGAAATCGCCGTCTTCAAAATCTTCAATCGTGATAAGGTGCTGCTGGATTGTCGCAACGCTCAAGTCCTCCGCAGGACCGTGGGGCACGCTGATGATAAGGTCGCCGTCCTTGAGTTCGAACGAAAAGCTGAAGATGCTCTGGATATTGATAACTGCGTCGCCATACTGATCGGTGTAAGAATAACTGTATAGAAAGTCCTGGAACGAGACAGACCAGTCATAAGGGTTGCTGCTCTCAGCGCCCGCCCTGAAACTCGCGTAGAACTGTCCCGTGGTCAGACGCGTTCCAGCAAGACCGTCATAGGACATATCCCAAAAGCCGCCGAGTATCGGCACACCACTTACTGCTGCATCGTCGCCAATCCGCTCGGACGGCTTCAAAAGCGCATCGCCAGTCAGCACGAAAGTCGTTCCATAGTTTTCATTGGAATAATCGAGTTGCTCCCGCCAATCCTCATACATTTTGTCAAGAATATCGATGCGCAGAACCAGCCGGTCCTCAGCCCCGCCGCCGCGCACAATGTCATCGCCCTCGCCGGTGATGACAATATCCGCCGCGCCATCGTCCTGCAGGATGTAAGTGTCATCGCCGGTGCCGCCCTCCAGCGTATCCTTGCGACTCGCATCGGTAAGAGTATCGTTGCCGCCGAAAGTTGATAAAAAGTCGCCTTCCAAGGAGGCGCCAAAAAAAGCTGGCCCCCGCAGCGCGTGAAGGTTGTCGC
>JANMQE010000146.1:0-2526 GCA_031370195.1 Phyllobacteriaceae bacterium | reverse complement strand
GTTAGGCCTTGGTTAACAGGCCCTGAACGGAGCGTTTCATGACATTTGCCGCACTTGAAAAGATCATCGAAGCCGCTTTTGACGCGCGCGACACGATCAACACCGGCACAAAGGGCGAAGTGCGCGAGGCGGTGAGCGAAGCGTTGGACCTTTTGGACAGCGGCAAGGCACGGGTGGCGACGCGCGGTGATGACGGCAATTGGATTGAGCATCAATGGCTCAAGAAGGCGGTGCTGCTGTCGTTCAGGCTGACGGACAATGCCGTCATTCCGTACACAAGCGCTGATGGGTCGATGGCGAACGGGTTTGACAAGGTTGACCTGAAATATGCCGGATGGGGCGACAATCACTTTCGCGCAGCGGGTTTCCGCGCCGTGCCGGGTGCGGTCGTGCGCCGCTCGGCGTTCATCTCGAAGGGTGTCGTCTTGATGCCGTCGTTCGTGAACCTTGGCGCTTATGTGGGCGAGAACACGATGGTGGATACGTGGGCGACGGTCGGCTCCTGTGCGCAGATCGGCAAGAATGTGCATCTGTCCGGCGGCGTCGGGATTGGCGGCGTGTTGGAGCCGATGCAGGCCGGGCCGACGATCATTGAGGACAATTGCTTCATCGGTGCACGCTCGGAAGTGGTCGAAGGCTGCGTTGTGCGCGAAGGCTCCGTGTTGGGCATGGGCGTGTTCATCGGCAAGAGCACCAAAATCGTCGACCGCGCGACAGGCGAGATTTCATACGGTGAAGTACCGCCCTACTCTGTCGTTGTCGCTGGCTCGCTGGCAGGCAAGCCGTTTCCGAATGGCGAGCAGGGCCCGGCGCTGTATTGCGCGGTGATTGTGAAGCGGGTTGACGAGAAGACACGGAGCAAAACGGGGATTAATGAATTGCTGCGGGATTAAAATGCGACGTGCGGCCGTCAAGCGCCAACAAAATTTCCACGCAAGGTTTTACCGCTGAACGCCCGTCACCTTTAACCAGTCCGAGCCATCGGTCGGCGACTGGATTTTGGATATTCCCAAAGTTGAAAACCCGATTGGCGTCACTTCATCCTTGAGATTGTTGAGGACAAAGTCGCCGTCTTTCGTGCGCACAACCAAAACCGTGTGCGCCTCGCCGGCGCTTCGCCCGACCGCAAGCAGCAGACTGGCTTTTGGAATGCCCATGCGGCTTAGCTTTGCTCGCTTGGCCAGCGCGTAATCTTCACAGTCGCCGGCTTTGGTTGATTGGACCCATTTTTCACGGGTGCCGAACTGATCCATGTCGGAGACCGGCTTGATGGCGAGATTGACCGCTTTATTGACTGACCGCAGCTTGGCCAAGGATATGGTCGGTAGTTTGACAGCGGCCTTGCGTTTGGCGCAATCGGATTTCAAGGCGGCGCAATAGGCGACGTGGCCAAAAGGGCGGCTGGCTGTGCTTCCGGTCTTGAGCCATGCGGCAGCGCTTGCAGCCCCGCTCATGCCGATGCAGAGCGCAAAGGTCGCAACTGACTGAAGCATTGTCTTCATTCTCATTTTGCAAAGCCACCTGTTGCGCTGTTCATTTTCCAAACGTTAACGATTCATTTAAAACCCGCAAGGGCCAGACAAACAAAAAGGGGCGTTTGGCACGCCCCTTTTTGGTTATAGTCAGCGCCCGGGAGGTGACGCCAACATATATGGTGCAGAACCGGTCAGGAATTGCCACCAAGGCGCTGGGCCGGGAGGTAGCCGGTCTCGATGGCGACAGCGCCGGATACATCGGCACCGATCATCGGCGATCCATCGCCAAGACGGCCACGGTTTTCGACAGCTTCAACACCAAGGTTTGCGCCGCCGATTGATGCGGTAGCTTCGGTGTCAACGGCAGGGGCCGAGTAGACTGTCTGCTGGCCGATGACATCGAGGGCTGACGACTGGGCGAAAGCTACTGTGGATGATGCCAAGGCAATGCCGAGGGCGATGATGATCTTGTTCATGATAGTCTCCTTGAGTGGGTGCGGGCTGTGGCCGCGCGTTGGATGGGTTGTGGGTCAGGAATTGCCACCAAGGCGCTGAGCCGGGAGGTAGCCGGTCTCGATGGCAACCGCGCCGGATACATCGGCACCGATCATCGGCGAGCCATCGCCAAGACGGCCACGGTTTTCGACAGCTTCAACGCCAAGGTTTGCGCCACCGATTGATGCGGTAGCTTCGGTGTCAACGGCCGAGGCCGAGTAGACTGTCTGCTGGCCAATGACGTCGATAGCTGACGACTGAGCGAATGCTGCGGTGGATGATGCCAAGGCAATGCCGAGGGCGATGATGATCTTGTTCATGATAGTCTCCTTGAGTGGGTGCGGGCTGTGGCCACGCGTTGGATGGGTTGTAGGTCAGGAATTGCCGCCGAGGCGCTGGGCCGGGAGATAGCCGGTCTCGATGGCAACCGCGCCGGATACATCGGCACCGATCATCGGCGATCCATCGCCAAGACGGCCACGGTTTTCGACAGCTTCAACACCAAGGTTTGCGCCGCCGATTGATGCGGTAGCTTCGGTGTCTACGGCCGGGGCCG
>JANMQE010000073.1:0-5480 GCA_031370195.1 Phyllobacteriaceae bacterium | reverse complement strand
TGGGGCCAGGCATTGATCCTGCGTAACACCGCGCACGTCTTCGTTGACGGCCGCTACACCGTTCAAGCCGGCCAGCAGCTCGACGCTGCCATCTTCAAAGTCGAAGATCTCGTTGCCTCTCCACCGGCCAAATGGATTCCGGAAAATCTGCAAAGCGGCACGCACATAGGATTTGACCCTTGGCTTCACACCATCAGCGAAGTCAAAGCACTCGAAGCCGCAATGGCAGAACGCGGCGGCAAACTCGTCGCGCTCGACAACAATCCGATTGACCAGATTTGGAAAGACCAACCCGCTCCACCGGTCAGTGAAGTCACAATCCAGCCGCTCGAACTCGCCGGCGAAACCGCACGCGACAAGCTGGCCGAACTGCGCGATGCCTTGGTCAAGGGCAAGGCTGACGCCACGGTCCTCACCGATCCGTCCTCACTGGCTTGGACCTTCAACATCCGCGGCTGCGACGTGCCGCATACGCCGGTCCCGCTCGGCTTTGCCATCATCCGTGCAACTGGCGATCCGATAGTCTTCCTCGACGAGCGCAAGTTGCCGATCAAAACGCGCGCCTATCTCACCCAGTTGGCCGAAATCCTGCCGCCAGACAACCTTCCAGCGGCACTGATCGAACTCGCCGCCGGAAAGACAATCGCACTTGATCCCACTCTCGCAGCCGAAAGGCTGCGGCGTCTGGTCGTCGATGCAGGCGGCAAAGCAGTTGACCTGCAAGACCCCTGCCGCCTGCCCCGCGCCCGCAAAAACCACGTCGAACAGCAAGGCACCCGCGCCGCCCATCGCCGCGATGGCGCAGGCATGGCTTCATTCCTCAAATGGTATGACACACAAGAACCCGGTTCGCTCAATGAGATCAGTGCCGCCATAAAGCTGGAGGAATGCCGTGTCGCCGCAGGCGAGGCCAACCAGATGCCGCTCCTCGATGTCTCGTTCCCGTCCATTTCCTCCACCGGCCCGAACGGTGCCATCAACCACTATCGTGTGACGACAGACTCAAACCTCAGGCTCAAGCCCGGCAAACTCTTCCTGCTCGACTCAGGTGGCCAATACCGCGATGGCACAACGGATATCACCCGCACGCTACCGGTCGGAGACGTCAGCCAAGAATACAAGCGCCGCTTCACACTCGTGCTGAAAGGCATGATGGCCATCTCGATGCTGCGCTTCCCGAAAGGCACCAAAGGCAGCGAGATCGACGCCTTCGCCCGCGCCGCCCTGTGGAGCGCGGGGCTCGATTACGCCCACGGCACCGGCCACGGCGTCGGCTCTTATCTCTCCGTCCACGAAGGCCCGCAGCGCATAGCCAAAGTCGGTGTCACGCCGCTGGAGCCGGGCATGATCCTCTCAAACGAACCCGGTTACTACAAGCCGGGCGAATACGGCATCCGCATCGAGAACCTGATTCTCGTCACCGAGCCGGAAATGATCGAAGGCGGTGACATCGAAATGATGGGCTTTGAAACGCTCACTCTTGCGCCGATCAAAAAAAGCCTCGTCGACACGTCACTGCTTACACGCGCCGAACTTCATTGGCTCGATACTTACCACGCCCGCGTCCTCGCCGAGATCAGCCCGATGGTCGATGCACCAACGCGGAGCTGGCTGGAAACCGCCACTGCGCCGTTTGAGGCATTGGCATGAGTCTCAAGCCCGCGCATGCCCTGCTCGCGCTGCTTGTCACCGCGATCTGGGGGTTCAATTTCGTCGTCATCAAAGTGGGCGTCGCAGAAGTTCCGCCGCTGCTGTTGACCGCCTTGCGCTTCTTTTTTGCAGCGGTGCCCGCTGTGTTTTTCGTGAGGCGTCCAAGCGTTGGCTGGCGATGGATTGTCGGCTACGGCATATTCATCGGTGTGCTGCAATTCGGACTTCTCTTCGTCTCCATCCGCCTTGGCATGACGGCAGCCCTTGCATCCGTCGTCATGCAGCTGCAGGTGTTTTTCACCATCGGTTTTGCCGCAGTCCTTCTCGGCGAGCGCTCAAAGCCGGTGCAGATCCTTGGCGCAGTCATCGCGTTTTCCGGAATGGGCGTCATTGCCGCAGGCCGCTGGTCCGGGCCGGAGCTGCTGCCCCTCGTGCTCTGCCTGTTGGCCGCCTTGTCATGGGGCGTTGCCAATCTCATCGTCAAAATGTCGGGTGAAAAAGACGCACTCTCGATGATAGTCTGGGCAAGCCTTGCCGCCCCGTTGCCACTTTTCATCATGTCTGCTTTGTTTGAAGACCACGCGGCGATCATTCAGACACTCACCCATCCAAGCCTCCTGACTCTCGTCTCCATCGCATTCCTTGCCTGGCCAGCGACAATACTCGGGTTCGGCGTCTGGGGTTTCCTGCTGTCCCGCTATCCTGCAAATCTGGTCTCGCCATTCGCGCTTCTGGTGCCGGTCTTCGGCATCTCTTCAGGGGTTCTGTTTCTGGGCGAGCCATTTGACTCCGCCGCAATCCTTGGAAGCATACTTGTCCTTGCAGGACTGGTCCTGACGGTTCTCGGTCCGCGCATGTTCGGATCGCCGGCATCCAAACCTTGAGGAAGCAAATCGTTCGGCGGGCTTGAACGCGCCGTCATTCAGGAACATGTATCTGATATGCATCTTTTGAGCGGTATCAATGCGCCTGACTCTGTTCACCGAATACGCCTTCCGCCTGCTGACGTATGTGGCTGCAGCAGAGCCAGACCTCGTTACCATTTCGAAATGCGCCCAAGGCTACGGCATTTCACGCCATGATCTTACAAAGATCGCCAATGAGCTGGTGCGAGGCGGGTTCTTGCAGCTGTGCGCGGTCTCAATGGAGGGCTTCAGCTGGCACGCCCCGCTAGTGAGTTCAACATTGGCGACGTGGCCCGCTTTTGCGAATCGAATATTCCGCTTGTCGAATGTTTTGACCCAATCAACAACAAATGCGTCATTACCCCTGTCTGTGCGCTGAAGACCATCCTTTTCAACGCCGAAGGTGCCTTTTACGCGATTCTCTCCGAGCATTCGTTGGCCGATCTTTGTATGCGCCGGACAGAGCTACGTCATATTCTTGGCTGATCCAAACTATTGACCTCGATCAACTCGCCTCGGCGAATAAGGTGTATTCGAGATACATCTTAAAGATGGATCAACGAAGGAGGCAAACATGACAATGAGCAAAGACACGTTTCTGCTGGGGCGGCGCGATTTTCTGTTCGCTGCAGGCGCAGTAAGCGCGTTGGCTGTGGCAGCAACTGCGTCACAGGCAGAAGAAGCCATAAACCCGGACGAAATGAAGAAGGCAGTCGCGGTCGACATTTCGGCCCTGCCGCGCGTCAAGCAGAAGCTCGTCGCCCCACCGTTCGCGCCGGAACACGAACAGGTCGCCACAACAGGCCCGAAGATCGTTGAAGTCGAGATGACCATTCATGAAAAGTTGGTTGAGATCGATGACGAAGGCACCAAAACCTGGGTCTTCGCCTACGAGGGAACAGTTCCTGGCCCGCTGATCGTCTGCCATGAGGGCGACTACGTTGAACTCACGCTCAAGAACCCCGCGACCAACATGCTTGAGCACAATATTGATTTCCACGCCTCGACGGGCGCGCTTGGCGGCGGTGCGTTGACCAAAATCCTGCCCGGCGAGCAAACAATTCTACGCTGGAAGGCCATCAAGCCGGGCGTCTTCGTCTACCACTGCGCCCCCGGCGACGTCATGATCCCCTACCATGTTGTGCAAGGCATGAATGGCGCCGTGATGGTGCTGCCACGCGACGGACTGAAAGATGCAACCGGCAAGCCTTACACCTACGACAAGGTTTTCTTCATTGGCGAGCAGGACTTCTACATCCCGAGGGACGAGAACGGTGCCTACAAGTCCTACGAAGGTGCCGCCGACAATATGGCTGATGCACTGGAGGTCATGCGAGGCCTGATCCCGACCCATGTCGTCTTCAACGGCAAGAAGGGCTCGACGACAGGCGACAACGCGCTGAAAGCAAAAGTCGGCGAAAAGGTTCTATTCATCCACGCCCAAGCCAACCGCGACTCGCGCCCTCATCTAATCGGTGGCCACGGCGATCTCGTCTGGGAGGCAGGTTCCTTCAACGACAAGCCGGACACCAACCTTGAAACCTGGTTCATCCGCGGCGGCTCGGCCGGTGCCATGGCATACGAGTTCAGGCAGCCCGGTATCTACGCCTACGTCAACCATAACCTCATCGAAGCGGTGCTTCTCGGTGCAACCGCGCACGTGGTTGTCGAGGGCGAATGGAACGACGACCTGATGATGCAGGTTGCCAAACCCGCACCCATCTCGGGATAATCACTATGCCGCTTGCGTTTGGCATCAAGATACTGACGGCGGCAGCAGCACTTGCCGCCGTCGTTGCTGCCGGATCTTTCAAATCTGTCGAGCAAGCACCGTTTGCAACTGTGACCTTACAACTCAAATCCGGCAAAACCATCGAAGCAGGGCGCGAGGAAATCACCCATGCCTTCTGGATGGAATGTGTCACCAAAAGCGCTTGCGAACACCAGCCCAAGACCACGCCGCCCGCTGGCTCCTATCCGGTTACGGATGTGAACGCGCTCGACATAGCTGAATTCATAACTTGGTTGAACGAAGAATCGAGCGCGCAATGGCGGCTGCCAACTCGCACAGAAGCACAGGAATTTACGGATCTTCTGCCCAAGGACAACTCGAAGAAACTGTTCACCGATCCGCGCATGGACTGGGCTACGGATTATTTCACCCGCAAATCCTACGCCCGTGCGGTCAAGCCGTCCGGAGCGTTTGGCGCGATTTCGAACGGCCTCAAGGACATCGGCGGCAATGTCTGGGAATGGACTTCCACATGCGTCTCGGGTGATACCGGCGACTACATGTGTCCCGCCTATTTCGTCAACGGCGAGCATGAAGCTGAAATGCCAACATTCCTGCGCGATGCGGTTTCGGGAGGCTGCGCCACCGGTGTCCCCCCAACAAACCTCGGCTTCCGACTGGTTCGGGACAGTCCCCGCTGAATCAAAACGTGAAGCGCTTCATGTGCCATGAATGGCAATGATATCAACTGTGTGAGCATGTCACTGGAATCAATTCAGCAGGCTTTTCACACACCGGCTATCGCCCGCAGCGCGACGATCGCCACCCAGCCTACAGCGAACATTCCAAGGAGCGGCAGGCGCAGTGCGGCCAAACCCGCAATGATCAACGCCACCGTCTCCGGCCATGAATGGGTAAAGAACGTCGGCGCGACCAGCGTGGTGATCACCGCCGCCGGAACCGCATTCAGCGCCGCCTCAACACGTGGATTGAGCGTGCCAAATCGCGACAGAACCAAGTGCCCGCCAAGCCGTGTCATGTAGTTCAGCACAGCGCTCGCAATAATGATGATGTAAATGTCGCTCATGCCCTTGCCTCCGTGCGCGTGAAGACGGCAGCAAAGATCACGCCTGCCAACGCTCCAACAGAAACGTGCCAAGGCGAACCGATTGTCTTAAGCGCAATCACCGAAG
>JANMQE010000035.1:0-1623 GCA_031370195.1 Phyllobacteriaceae bacterium | reverse complement strand
ACCGGCGATCGCGATGTCTTTGGGCACGCTCAGCCCCCGTCTTTGGCATTCCATCAGTGCGCCAAAAGCCGAAAGGTCGGAGACACAAATGACAACTTCAGTATCCGGCCATTGCGACAGCACGCCGCCCATTGCCTGCGCGCCCTGCTCCATGGAAATGGGTGGGACGCCGAACGAGACAACGCGGCCTTCCGGCAGGCCGAGCCCGGCAATGGCTGTCTGAAATCCGGCGCGGCGCTGATTGCCGCGCGTGTCGCGCTCGGTGGTGCCGCCGATGTAGGCGAACTTGCGATAGCCCTTGGCGGCCAATGTTCTGACCAACAACGACATCGCGTCGGCGTTGGAGAAGCCGACGACCTGATCAATGGGATTGGCGGGCAAATCCCAGGTTTCGACCACGGGAATGCCCGCGTTCTCCAACATGCGGCGAGAGCGGTCTGTGTGGATGCCGCCCGTCAGAATAATGCCCTCCGGGCGGCGGCGCAGCATGGCTTCAATGAGACGTTCCTCACGTTCAACTGAATAATCATTGTAGGCGAGGAGCAGCTGCAGGCCGGTCTTTTCCAGCTCGTCAGTGATGCCGCGCGCGGTGTCGGAGAAGTTGGAGTTGTTGATCGACGGCACAATGGCGGCGACGAAGCCGGTGCGCTTTGACGACAGGCTCCCGGCGGAAAGGTCGAGCACGTAGCCGAGCTCGTCAATCGCCTTGAAGATGCGCTCACGGGTGGTTTGTGAAACGAGATCCGAGTTTTTCAAGGCTCTGGAAACCGACATGGATGACACCCCGGCATGGCGGGCGACATCGGCCATGGTCGGCATTTGGCCGTCGGGATTGCGGGGCGGTTCGGACTTTTTCATGTGCATTTTCGGGTTCGATTTGAGCGATTGATGTTAGCGATACCAGATGAATTGCTCAAGGGCACATTCGGGCTTCAAAGCCAGCGAAATCCGCTCGAATGCCGTTCGAAACCTGGTCCAAATCCGCTCGAACCGCTTGCAGAGCATCGCGTGCGTGCTAATGATAGCGATAACATAAAACGCTGCTTTTTGGCGGCGCGAAGGTGGAGATATTTTCGATGTTCGGTGACGTGGAAGGTGCTGGATTTGAGGTTCTGGATGACCGGTTCAACCGCTGTTTTGTCGGGCATGTTGCCGTCGAACGCTTGTGGACCGGCGCGCGGTGGCTGGAGGGACCGGCTTGGTTTGGCGCAGGGCGCTATCTGGTGTTCTCCGACATTCCAAACAACCGCCTGATGCGGTTTGACGAGACAGACGGATCGGTCTCCGCCTTCCGCAATCCCTCCAACAATTGCAACGGCAACACGGTGGACAATGACGGCCGGCTGGTGACGTGCGAGCATCTGGCACGGCGGGTGACGCGGACCGAGCATGATGGCTCGATTACCGTGATCGCTGATGGTTACCAAGGCAAGCGGCTCAATTCGCCGAATGATGTGGTGGTGCGCAGGGACGGGACGATCTGGTTCACCGACCCCAGCTACGGCATCATGACGGATTACGAGGGCGACCGGGCGCAGATGGAGCAGGACGGCTGCCATGTCTATTGCGTCGATCCAGCAACTGGCGGGATCGCCCGTGTCACGCGCGGGCGACGTCGCGCGG
>JANMQE010000013.1:0-2225 GCA_031370195.1 Phyllobacteriaceae bacterium | reverse complement strand
CGGGTCGGTGTTTTTCACCTGCACCAGCGGCGTGCCGCTCGGCACAATGATCCCCTCAGGCAGCGCCTCGATCGACAGCGGCAAATGCCCATGATGACGCCTGACCAGAAGCTCCCAGCCGGGCCGGTTGAAAGGCAGCCCGTGCGCTGTGATGATCTCTTCCGCTTCATCAACATCCTCGATGGTGATACCCTTGGCCAGATAGTCCTTGAGGAACATCTGCAATCCGAAGAAAAGCACATGGTCAAACATGCCCCCCGGTCGCGATTCGATATAAGCCGAGATCGCCTTGGTGCCCGGCGGATACTGGGCAAAATGCGAATATTTGTAGCTGTCACTGTTGAGGATCATGTTCATCGGCAAATGAATGGCATGGGCACACGTTTCCGATCAAGTCGCATCAACAAAATGCGTGAGTTTTATAGCCCTGACTTGCAATCTGGAATTGTTCACTATACGTTCCAGAAAAGTGAGGCGGACTATGATTGAACGACCAGTCCAGTTGACAGAAGATGAAAGCACCGGCGACCGATTCTTGATTTACGCGGATCGAAACGGGCTGCAACTCGATATCCGGTTTCGCGAAGACTCTCTCTGGATGACGCAGGACCAGATCGCACGGTTGTTTGGGCGTGATGTGTCTGTGGTTTCAAGACACATCACAAATATTATTGACGAAGACGAGTTGGATCGAGAAAGCAATTTGCAAAAAATGCAAATTGCAAATTCGGACAAACCGGTCTCGATCTACAGTCTCGATATGATTATTTCTGTCGGCTATCGCGTCTCCTCCGCCGAGGCAACACGTTTCCGACGTTGGGCAACCGGCGTGCTGGTGCAATTTGCGCGCAAGGGATTTGTGGTGGATGTCAGGCGCCTGAAGGACACAGCGCATGATCGCATCGCAGAGTTGCGCGAGACCATCCGTGATTTGCGGGCGGATGAGTCCAATGTCTACCGCGAACTCAAGCGCATCTGCGCCATGTGCCGGGACTACGAGCCGGGTTCGTCTGCCGCACAACAGTTTTTTCAAAGAACACAGGCAAAGCTCGTTTACGCCGTCGTAAACGCGACGCCGGCAGAAATTATCCATGCGCGGGCTGATCACAGTAGCGAAAACATGGGGCTTCTGACTTGGGCGAAGGACGAAATCCGCAAATCAGACACAGCCGTTTCCAAAAACTATTTGGCAGAACCCGAAATCAAGGAACTCAATCGCCTCACGACCATTCTCCTGGATATTTTTGAAGATCAGATGGAATTGGGTCGCATTGTTGCGATGGACGATGCCAAACAGCTGCTTGAGAGGCAACTGACTTCACTCGGCCGTGCGATACTGCGGACTGGAGGAAGCGTTTCATCAGAAACCGCACTCATGCGTGCGGAAAAAGAATACCGGCAATTCAATGCCGCACGAAAGGCCGCCCGGCATAGCGAAGCGGATGACGCCATCCGCGAATTGGCACAATCCGCCAAAACTCTGCCCAAATCCCGTGCCGCAAGAAAGCGGGCAGAGGAATGAGCCTTACCCCCGCAGCACCCCGCCGGTCGCCTTGGCAACGCCTTCGACAATCCGTTTGCCAAGCGCCTCCAGCTCATCCTCGCCAAGCGTCTTGTCCTGCGGTTGGATGGTAACTTCGATGGCGACGGACTTGTTGCCCTCGCCAAGCGATGTACCCTCGAAAATGTCGAACACGCTGGTCGCCGTGATCAATTTCTTGTCCGCGCCCTGTGCTGCCTTGAGGATCGCGCCCGCCAATGTGGCCTTGGGAACGACAAAAGCGAAGTCGCGCTTCAAGGCTTGGAACGGCGACAGGTCGAGACGCGGCTTGGTGCGCACCGCCCGCGCCTTCGGCTCGGAAATCGCATCGATGAACACCTCAAACCCGCAAAGCGGACCGTCAGCATCCAGCGCCTCCAAGGCCTTGGGATGAAACTCGCCAAAATAGCCGAGGATCATCTTCGGTCCGAGCTTGATCACACCTGAGCGCCCGGGATGAAAATGCGCCGGAGCGCCAACTTCAATCTGGATACCTGAGGGCGCACCGCAAGCTTCCAGCACCGCAAGCGCGTCGGCCTTGGCGTCGTGCACTGAAACAGGCGCCGCATTGCCTGCCCACGAACGGCCCTGCCGCTCAACCCCGGCCGTGCTGCGCCGGACGCCTGCCGCTACGCGGCGCTGACCTTCCGGCGTGTCATTCTCGTACGTGCCTGATACTTCAAAC
>JANMQE010000821.1:0-3908 GCA_031370195.1 Phyllobacteriaceae bacterium | reverse complement strand
ACCGGCCAGCTCGAGAAAACCGCACGTGTCAAGGAAGTTCGCCGCGACATCGCCCGTATCAAGACCATCGCCCGCCAGAAGGCGGCGGCAAAGGCTTAAAGGACAAAGACATGCCAAAGCGTATCCTGCAGGGCGTTGTCGTTAGCGACAAGAACGAGAAGACCGTTGTGGTCAATGTTGAGCGCCGTTTTGCGCATCCTATGCTTTTGAAAACGGTTCGCCGTTCAAAGAAGTACAAGGCGCACGACGAGACCAACCAGTACAAGGTCGGCGACGTTGTTTCCATCGAGGAGACCGCGCCGATTTCGAAAGACAAGCGTTGGATCGTCGTCACCGGCGAAGCAGCGAAGTAAAATAGACAAGTCAAACCGGATCGGCGCAGCCGTTGCGCAGGTCTGACAGATAAAAGAAGGCGGCCTGTCATGATTCAGATGCAAACAAACCTCGACGTCGCGGATAATTCCGGCGCGCGTCGTGTCATGTGCATCAAGGTGCTGGGCGGTTCGAAGCGGAAATATGCTTCGGTCGGCGACATCATTGTCGTCTCGATCAAGGAAGCCATTCCGCGCGGCCGCGTGAAAAAGGGTGATGTCATGAAGGCGGTCGTTGTTCGTACCGCCAAGGACATTCGCCGCCAGGATGGAAGCGTTATCCGTTTCGATAACAACGCTGCCGTTCTGATCGACAACAAAAAAGAACCCATTGGCACGCGTATCTTCGGGCCGGTTCCGCGTGAGCTTCGCGCCAAGAACCACATGAAGATCATCTCGCTCGCCCCCGAAGTTCTTTAAGGAGAGGCGCTCGTGAACAAGATTCGCAAAGGCGACAAGGTCGTCATACTCGCTGGCAAGGACAAGGGCCGTACCGGCACTGTCACGCAGGTGATGCCAAAGGAAGACAAGGCTCTTGTCGGCGGCATTAATATGGTCAAGCGCCATCAGCGCCAGTCGCAAACGCAGGAAGCCGGCATCATCAACAAAGAGGCGCCGCTCCACCTGTCCAATCTGGGCATTGCCGATCCGAAAGACGGCAAGCCAACCCGCGTCGGTTTCTCCGTCATTGACGGCAAGAAGGTCCGCGTGGCCAAGCGTTCGGGAGCTACGATCGATGGCTGAGATCAGCAACACACCGCGCCTCAAGAAGCAGTATGCGGATGTCATCCGCAAGCAGCTGCTTGAGGAATTCAAATATTCCAACGAGATGGAAATCCCGCGGATTACCAAGGTCGTGCTCAACATGGGCGTGGGCGAGGCGACAGCCGACTCCAAGAAGCCGACGATTGCGGCTGAGGATCTGTCGCAGATCGCCGGCCAGAAGGCTGTCGTGACGCGGGCCCGCAATTCCATCGCCACCTTCAAGGTGCGTGAAGATATGCCAATCGGCACAAAGGTGACTTTGCGCGCGAACCGCATGTATGAGTTCATTGACCGTCTGGTCACGATTGCGCTTCCGCGCGTTCGCGATTTTCGCGGCCTGAACCCGAAGAGCTTTGACGGTCGTGGCAATTTTGCCATGGGCATCAAGGAGCACATCGTGTTTCCGGAGATCAATTACGATAAGGTTGATCAGATCTGGGGCATGGACATCATCGTTTGTACGACCGCCAAGACGGATGATGAGGCACGGGCTTTGCTCCGCGCTTTCAACTTCCCCTTCCGGCAGTAACGGCAAGCAAAAAGGACGTTCGCAATGGCGAAAACCAGCTCTATCGAAAAGAACAACCGCCGCATCAAGCTCGTGAAGCGCTTTGCTTCAAAGCGTGCGAAGCTGAAGGCGGTCATCCAGGACAAGCAGCTTCCGTTGGAAGAGCGCTTCAAGGCACAGCTTCAGCTGTCCGAGATCCCGCGCAATTCTGCGAAAAACCGTGTCCGCAACCGCTGCGAAGTGACAGGCCGTCCGCGCGCCTATTACCGCAAGTTGAAAATGTCGCGTATCGCGCTGCGTGAGCTTGGCTCACTTGGCCTGGTTCCGGGCATCGTCAAGTCCAGCTGGTAAGGAGTCCATACATGTCAATGACAGATCCTCTGGGCGATATGCTCACACGCATTCGCAACGCACTTGGCCGCAAGAAGTCGAAGGTATCGACACCGGCCTCAAAGCTGCGCGCACGCGTTCTCGACGTGATGAAGTCGGAAGGCTACATCCGCGATTACGCGCAGGTTGATTTCGACAACGGCAAGTCCGAGATCGAAATCGAGCTGAAATATTACGAAGGCGCTCCGGTCATCCGTGAGATCAGCCGCGTATCGAAGCCGGGCCGCCGCGTTTACGTGTCGGTCAAGTCGATCCCGCATGTCGCCAACGGTCTTGGTGTGTCGATCCTGTCGACACCGAAGGGCGTGATGGCCGATCATGAGGCTCGTGAGCAGAATGTTGGCGGCGAGATCCTTTGCCGCATATTCTGATGCGGCAGGGTCTCCAGAAC
This sequence comes from Phyllobacteriaceae bacterium, assembly GCA_031370195.1. GTDB lineage: Bacteria > Pseudomonadota > Alphaproteobacteria > Rhizobiales > Rhizobiaceae > JANMEX01. The sequence goes on along the minus strand of JANMQE010000821.1, from coordinate 1,483 downwards.
AGAAAACGGACAGGGCAAAACAATGTCTCGTATCGGTAAAAAGCCCGTCAACGTTCCTGCAGGTGTTACTGCCAGCGTTGACGGCCAATTGGTCAAGGCCAAGGGTCCCAAGGGTGAGCTCTTCTTCGTCGTCAGCGACGAGGTCGAGGTCAAGATGGAAGACGGCGCTGTTGCGGTGAACCCGCGCACGCAGTTGAAGACGGCACGCGCCAAGTGGGGCATGTCTCGCACGATGATCGCCAACATCTTTACTGGCGTGAAGGATGGTTACAAGCGCAAGCTTGAGATCAGCGGCGTCGGCTATCGAGCCGCAATGCAGGGCAAGAATGTCCAGCTTCAGCTCGGCTTTTCCCACGAGGTCGTTTATGACGTCCCCGAGGGCATCTCGATTGTGTGTCCGAAGCCGACGGAAATCGTCATCACCGGCATCGACAAGCAAAAGGTCGGCCAGGTGGCCGCTGAAATCCGCGATTACCGCGGTCCTGAGCCTTACAAGGGCAAGGGCGTCAAATATGCCGGTGAGCGCATTGTGCGCAAAGAAGGCAAGAAGAAGTAAGGGAAACGCGCCATGGCTTCGTCCAAGGAAACGATTGTGCGCCGCGCGACCCGCGTGCGCAAGCAGATCAAGGCAGTGGCCAATGGCCGCCCGCGCCTGTCTGTCCACCGTTCGTCAAAGAACATCTACGCCCAGATCATTGATGATGCGCAGGGCCGTACTGTTGCTGCCGCTTCGACACTCGAAGGCGATCTCAAGTCGCTCAAGACAGGTGCCGATTCCGCAGCTGCAGCCGCCGTCGGCAAGCTCGTCGCAGAACGCGCTGTCAAGGCCGGCATCAAGGACGTGGTCTTTGACCGCGGTGCCTACATTTATCATGGCCGTGTCAAGGCCCTCGCCGAAGCAGCCCGCGAAGCGGGTCTGAACTTCTAAACTTAACCCACGGTGCTTCCGGAAAAAAATAAGGATCAAGGATAATGGCACAGGAAAGACAAAGGCGCGACGATCGTGGCCGTGATCGCGAAGAGCGCGACAGCGAGTTCGTCGACAAGCTGGTCCACATCAACCGCGTTGCCAAAGTCGTCAAGGGCGGCCGCCGTTTCGGTTTTGCCGCGCTAGTCGTCGTAGGCGATCAGAAGGGCCGCGTCGGCTTCGGTCATGGCAAGGCGCGCGAAGTGCCGGAAGCCATCCGCAAGGCGACTGAAGCTGCCAAGCGCGAATTGATTTTCGTTCCGCTGCGTTCGGGCCGTACCCTTCATCATGATACCGAAGGCCGCCACGGCGCTGGCCGCGTTATCATCCGCATGGCTCCGGCCGGTAAGGGCATCATTGCAGGTGGTCCGATGCGCGCTGTTTTCGAGGCGCTCGGTGTTGCTGACGTTGTGACCAAGTCTCTCGGCTCATCCAACCCGTACAACATGGTTCGTGCCACGTTTGATGCGTTGAAGAGCCAGGTTCATCCCAAGGACATCGCTTCGCAGCGCGGCA
>JANMQE010000801.1:0-1916 GCA_031370195.1 Phyllobacteriaceae bacterium | reverse complement strand
AAGAAGCTCGACCGCAAACTCTCGGATGCCGAGTTCGCCTCGTATCTGATGTATCCGAAAGTGTTTTCGGACTTTGCTGCCGCCAGCGAGACTTACGGGCCGGTGTCGATCCTGCCGACGCCGATCTATTTTTATGGCTTGCGACCGGGCGACGAGATTTTTGTCGATATGGAAAAGGGCAAGACGCTGGTTATCCGCTGCCTTGCCATCGGCGAATCGGATGAGCAGGGCATGGTCACGGTGTTCTTCGAGGTCAACGGCCAGTCGCGCCGCGTCAAAGTGCCGGACCGCGCGCACGGGGCCAAAGGCGTGCGCGCCCGCTCCAAGGCGGAACCCGGCAACGAGCGCCACATCGGCGCGCCGATGCCCGGTGTCATTTCTTCACTTGCCGTTCATGCCGGTCAGGATGTCAAGGCCGGTGATGTGCTTGTGTCCATTGAAGCCATGAAGATGGAAACCGCGCTGCACGCCGAGCGCGATGGCAAGATTGTGGAAGTGCTTGTGAAAGCGGGCGACCAGATTGACGCCAAGGATTTGCTGCTGGTGTTCGGTTAGTTGGCGGATTCATTCCAATCCGCATCCGCTTGAGACATTGAACGCGAGGGGCTGAGCCTTTGGGACCAACAAACATGCAAACTGACGCAAGAACAGTTCTGCCAAGTTTACCTTCCTGCAATATTTGAATTTTATCTTCTCTTCCGTATCCAGCGCAAGGAGCTGGCTGAAATCAAACAGGGCTTTGCCATGACGCGGATAACAGCGCTAATCAATCACCGGATAGGCGCGGTCAACCGCGGCGACGTCTATGACGATCCGCTTGACGATATGCTCGTTGCCGAGGGCCTTGGCGAGGTCACCGGCGGCGGCTCGTTGATGCAGGAAAGCATGGAGATCGACTATGTCGAGATCGAAATCGATCTCAGTGGCGACGCCGGGATTGCCGTGAAGCGTGTGATCGAGTTTCTGGAGGACGCCGGAGCGCCAAAATCCTCAAAAATCATCATTGTTGGCACGAATGACAGCGTTGAGTTTGGCAAGCGCGAAGGTCTGGCACTTTATATGAACGGCACGGATTTGCCTGACGATGTCTTCGAGACCGGCGACATCAATGACGTCGTGGAGGAGCTCGATACACTTCTTGAAGGCATCAGCTCCTTTGACGATTTCTGGGAAGGAAGAACTGAAACTGCGCTATACGCCTACGGCGCGTCCTATGACCAAATGAAAGCGGTTATTGATCCCTACGTGGCCCGCCACCCGCTCTGCCAACTCTCGCGCATTGTGCGTATTGCTTAGGGATTTGGTGGTGGTTTTCGGGTGGAGTGGCGGGTGTACCACTTTCCAAAGTGGTCAGATGACCTGCATCGGCTTTGTCATGTGACGATCGACGGACCCCGCCGTCGCCAACGCTCACTTTTGATGAAGTCCGGGTCGTCGGGACAAGCCCGGTCCTCGGCCATTGTGCCGTGGATGAGGAGATTTGGGGATTTTATAATAATTACAATGGCTTGCAAGCACCAAGATCGGGGACAGTTGCCTTTCAGAGTCCACTGTCCCCGGGTTTCCACCTGAATGCTTCGACGGCGAAATAATGCACGTCTTTCAGTATGGCATCGACCGGGTGGATGTCCTTTCGCCGGTATCCCGGCGGTGGGCCCGGGCGGAACGGGCTGATGCGGGTTGGTTTGTATGGCGCTTTGGAGGAAAGGATCTCGTCCCGGCGCGCCTTCCATCTGGCGAGGCGGCGGGCTTGTTTGTGGAGATCATTGAGCGCGTGGCGCATGGCGCGGAGCCGGTTGAAGAGGAGGGTGGCGTTGACGGGTTGCGCGGCGAGCGTGGCTTGGTAATGGGCGTCAGCCGCGTTGAACGGGAGGACTTCCTGCATCGAGCCGGCCGCGTTGAGCTCGTTTTCCCAA
>JANMQE010000798.1:0-2714 GCA_031370195.1 Phyllobacteriaceae bacterium | reverse complement strand
GCTGCCGGTGCCGCTCGGCTTGAGCTACGGATTCCTAAAGTGGTTTCACAGTGCCGCGCAAACCTGCCTGGTGCCAACGGAATCCATTGTCAGCGTCCTGAAACAGCGCGGTTTTCGCAACACGCGAATCTGGACGCGCGGCGTCAACCGGGCCTTGTTTCATCCACGGTCTGATGTGGACTTGGGTTTGCCAAAGCCGGTTTTCATCTGCGTCGGCCGCGTGGCTCCGGAAAAAAACCTCGAAGCGTTTCTGTCGTTGAAGCTTCCCGGCACGAAACTGATTGTCGGAGATGGCCCGGATTTGAAGCGCTTGAAAGGCGAATATCCCGATGCAGTGTTCGCGGGCCAGAAGGTCGGCGACGAATTGGCGCGGACTTTCACTGGCGCGGACGTTTTTGTGTTCCCGAGCAGAACAGACACGTTCGGATTGGTGCTGCTGGAAGCCATTGCGTCCGGCCTTCCGGTTGCCGCGTTTCCGGTGCCCGGGCCACTGGACGTAATCGGCAAAACCGGCGCGGGAGTGTTGTCTGAGAATCTGGCCGATGCCGCGATCCGCGCCCTGGCGATCGGACGACTTGACCCGGATGTCTATCTGAAAGACTACACGTGGGACGCGTGCGTAGACATTTTCGAAAGCGTTCTGACGCCGATTGATCGGGAATTGCGCACGCAATCGGTTGTTGAGAGTGTCGCCGCTGCGTGACGCATGCTAGCCGTCAGCCTCCCCGGGACTGTTGATTCGTATCGGCAACCTCCAACCCTGAACACGGCGGCACCCATGTCTGTATCGTTGCAACCAGACGATACTGACACACCGCGCCACCTCAAGCTGCGGCTTTCGTTGCTGTTTGGCTCGCTTTTCGTTCCGAACGCAATTTACCTGTCGTTCTTCCCGCTCTGGCTTGAGCGGGGCGGTCTGGATCCCGTCCAGATATCAACGTTGCTGACTGTGCCGGTATTTGTGCGCTTGGTTACAACACCAATCTTCACACATCTGGCCGACCGCGCCAGCGAGCGCACGCACGTCCTTATTGCAATCAGTGCCATGAGTTTATTGTTCGCGGCAGTGCTGGTTCTGCCGATGGGCTATTGGAGCTTGGTTGTGGTGATCACGGCACTGGCCGTGTTCTGGTCACCGCAGGTGCCGATCGCCGATTCCATCGCGCTGTCAGGCGTGCGGCGCTACGGGCTGGACTATTCCTCCGTCCGGATATGGGGATCAGTCATGTTTCTCTTGTCTAGTGTAGCGGCAGGCATGATTGTCCAGCACACAAGTTCAACCAGCGCCGCGCCGCTCTTCGCTGTTGGCTTCGCGGTCATCTTCTTGACAACATTTCTGACACCTCGCCTGGGGCGAAGGCGACGGCCACCAGAGCAACTCGGTTCAAGCACCGGCGTGCTGCGCAGTCCGCGCGTGCTCTTGATATTGATCGCAACAGGGCTGATCCAGGCGTCGCATGGCCTGATGTATAATTTCGGCTCGATTTACTGGCAGTCCTTGGGCGTTTCATCGCAGGATGTGGGTCTTCTCTGGGCAGTGCCGGTGTTCGCCGAAATCATACTGTTCAAATTCTACTCGCGCGTCTTCGGCGGATGGAGGCCGGAGCACGTCTTGGCGCTCGCTGGTGCCGTTGGTATTTTACGATGGATTTTGTTTTCAATGGCCGGGGTCTGGGGTTTTGGCTTCTACGCACTCGCCGCCATTCAAAGCTTGCACGGCATCACGTTCGGGGCAACCTATCTGGCACAGCAGACTTTTCTTGCCCATGCGGTTCCCGAAGAGCAGGCGGGCGCCGCGCAGGGACTTGGTGTCTCGCTCCACGGTGTCATCATGGTCATGGTCATGTTTGCATCCGGTCCGCTGTATGAACAGTTTGGCGGGAGCAGCTTCTGGGCGATGACTTTCTTCAGCGGCGCGGGCATTGCAGTGGCCTTCTGGTTTGCGCTCTCGCAACGCCGCTGGACCGCATCAGAAACCCGTTCAGCCCCATAGTTCCGGCGGTGGCGGGAACACCGTTGAACCTTCATAGCGCAACCCCGGATGCCTGTCTTTCGCCAGCAGTAAAGGCCCGTCAAGGTCAACATACTTCGCCGCTTGAGCAAGCATCAGCGCAGGCGCCATGGCCAGCGATGTGCCGACCATGCACCCGATCATCACATCAAGGCCAAGCCGATTGGCCGTGCGTTGCATTTCAAGCGCCTCGGTCAATCCGCCGGACTTGTCCAGCTTGATGTTGACCGCATCGTACCTGTCTGCAAGCGCTCCCAGATCAGACGTCTTGTGCACGCTTTCATCGGCACAAATCGAGACAGGATGCGCAATGCGCGACAGAATTTCGTCCTGTCCAACCGGCAAAGGCTGCTCGACAAGCACAACCCCCAGCGCCGCTGCTGCTTCCATGTTGGCGACGATGTTTTCGTTGGTCCAACCTTCATTGGCGTCAACAATGATCATGGAATCCGGCGCACACTCTCGAACCGCCGCCAGACGCTCGATATCGCCGTCACCTCCGACTTTGATCTTCAGCAACGGTCGGTGCGCCGCCGCACGCGCAGCGGTGCCCATTTCGTCAGGCGTTCCGAGGGACAAAGTATAGGCCGTCACAACACCGGATGAACCTGATATCCCCAGCATTTTGAGCGCCGGAATCCCGGAACTTTTCGCTTCGAGGTCCCATAATGCACAGTCGATTGCGTTGCGCGCAGCGCCAGCG
>JANMQE010000782.1:0-5775 GCA_031370195.1 Phyllobacteriaceae bacterium | reverse complement strand
AGCTCGTTCTGCGCGCTGGCGACCGACGCCAAAAGCGAGATCGTCAGGCCGGCAAGCAATGTCAAGCAAAACGCGCGCCTCATGACGAGCCCATGATCGCAATGGTGTAGATGCTGTCCGGTGTAACAAACAAGCCGTAGGCAATGCGCAGCGAGACTGCCAGCACAAGCATCGCCAGAAGGGAGCGCAACTGTTCGCCCTTGAGCTTCTGGCCAACGTCGGCACCATATTGCGCACCAATAACGCCGCCCACCATCAGGCAAGTTGCCAGCACGATGTCGACGGCATGGTTGGCAGTTGCGTGGATGAACGTCGTATAGGCCGAAACGAATATGATCTGGAACAACGAGGTTCCAACGACGACATTTGTCGGCACTTTAAGAAGATAAATCATGGCCGGAACCATGATGAAGCCGCCACCGACGCCCATGATGGCGGAGAGAAAGCCGATAAATAGTCCGAGCACGAGGACAGGTATTGCCGAAATATACAGTTTTGACTCTTCAAAACGCATTTTCCACGGCAGCCGATGAATCATCGATTGCAGACCGGATGGTACAGGTGGTGTCATGGCGATTGCTGGCTGCTCGGTCCGTGAAGCGCGCATTGAAGCGACACTTTCGACCAGCATCAGACCGCCAATGGCACCCAAGAAAATGACATATAGCAGTGAAATCGTCAGATCGAGCTGGCCGTACCGTCGGAGTAGTGAAAACACAATGGCGCCAAGGCTGGACCCCACTATACCGCCAGCGAGCAACAGTCCTCCGAGTTTAAAGTCGATTGATCGGCGCTTGTAGTGCACCAATGCGCCAGAAAGCGATGTGGCGATAACCTGGTTTGCGCCCGTGCCAACGGCGATGGCTGGCGGAATATTGTAGAGGATCAGCAGTGGTGTAATCAGAAAGCCGCCGCCGACACCAAACATTCCCGACAGGAAGCCGACCGCAGCGCCAATGGCAAGCAGCGTGAACAAGTTAACGGACAACTCCGCTATCGGCAGGTAGATTCCCAAATGTCGATTCCGCATCGAGGCCACGCGTGTGACCGTCTCAGTCCCAAACGGAATTATGTGACGAAAAGATGAAGGTTAAGCAAACACCCGCTCCAACGGATGTTTCAATCTCGCCAGTGGTCAGGCCTTGACCTTCTTCAGAAGTGATTTGACCAACGCATCGTCCACTTCACCCGTTTCAGGCATACCGTTTGCCTTTTGATATGCCGCGATGGCTTTCTTGGTCTTGTCACCCATTTTGCCATCGGCGGAACCGGCGTCGTAGCCATTCTGGTTCAGGATGATCTGGATGTTTCGGATGGCTTTGCCCATGTCTACTGGGGGTGTGCTGGCGGTCGCGCCGTTGTCGGCGTTCCAGGAGTCGGGCACTTCGACCGAGTTGGTCTCAGCGATCAGCGGTTTGGCCTTCCACAAGTCTGTGGTGGCCCGTGCCTTCTGCAACTGTTCCGGACGCATCACGTTGGCGATTTCATCACGCTTGGAAGCCGCGTCCTTGTCACCGCTCTTGGCAGCAAGGGCAAACCATTTGTAAGAGTCTTCAAGGTTTTGCGGCACTCCAAGACCCTTGGCAGCTAGGATGCCCAGATTGTATTGGCTGTCCTTCACCCCATATTCGGCCGCTTTGACAAACCATTTTGCGGCGGAGTCGTTGTCGGCAGGTCCCGCTGCACCCATCGCGAACAACACTGCCAAATTATGCATGGCGCTGGCATTCCCTTGCTCTGCGGCCAATTGATAGAGCGTCTTTGCTTTCTCTGCTGACCGCTCGACCCCGATGCCTTTTTCATACAGGCTACCGAGACGGAATTGAGCGGGTGCAAACCCCATGTCAGCCGCCTTCTGGTACCATTCAACAGCCTTTTTGGCGTCTTTGTCTACGCCTCGGCCATCAGCGTAGCGGCTGCCAATTTCAAACAACGCTTTGGCATCGCCTGAACCAGCTGCTTCGCGTAGTGCGATGGGTCCGGCTTCTGCGGGAACAGACTCGGTTGCACCTTTCGCAACGTCGGGGGCAGGTGCCGGTTCCTCAGGTGAAGCAGCCAACTCTGGCTGTTCAAGGACAGGGTCTGACGGTACGGCCTCAACGTTGGCACTGGTTTGCTGGCTGTCCGGAGCAACAGACGGCACAATCTCGGAAGACGCTGTGGCTGGTGCATCCGATGGAGCGATCACGCGCACATTGCTGTCGGGAATCTTGGCGTCCGGAGCAGTTGCCATCGCCGTTGGCATACCCGGTTCCTCTGCCAGCATGCTTGCTTCCGCTTTGCTCGCATCGGCGACATCAGAGGTCTTGGGAGCCTCTTCGACAACAGCGGCAGGTGCGACATCCGAGGTCACCGTGGACTGATCGCCGTTCAGGAATGCCTTGCCAAGCTGCAACCCTGTCAGGGCCAGCATAATCGCAAGGGCACCCATCAAAATCGGCTTGCGCTGGCGCTGCAAGACGTCAGCCAAACCGCCAGTCCCGGACTTGGTCGACTTGGCATTTTTGTTCTTCAATATCTCGGCGTCCGCCGCCGCCGCCTGCGCGGCCCGTCGCGCAGCCGCAAGAAAATCGCTTTTGGCGCTCTCTTCGGGTTTGCTGACGTCACGACCACGACGTTCATCGCGTACGCGCTTCATGATCGCATTGAGATCTGGAGCGCCGGAGATTGGATCTGTCTGAGGAGTTGCGTCAGTCTGCACGATAGGCGCAGATATCATGGGCTCGGCTTTTGGAAGCGCCGATCCGGCCAGCTCATTAACGGCGGTTTTTTCTTCGCGTCGCAGCGCTTTGGTCAGGCCGGAAAGCAACCCGCCCTTTGGCTTGGCCGCTTTTCCGGAAATTTCAAGTGAGTTGGCCATGTCGCGGGCGGCATTGGCCGCTGCCATCGCCGCTTCTGCAGGACTGCGGACCGGAACCGGCTCAAAATCTTCAAATCCATCATTGGCGGAGAAATCTTCGGTCTCAAAGGACGGGGCTGATTCGCCAAGATCTATTTTTGCCACCGGCATGGTTGGTGCAGGCTTGGTGGTCTGGTCTGAAGTGTATCCCGCTCCAGCAGCCGGGGCAGCCGAAAAGTATGCCTGAGGCGAACTCTCAAGCGAACCCAGACGCTCAACGATCTTCAGAAGCGTGTCGTGAATGGCCTCAAATGTCTTGGCGTTGCGGTCGTCTGACTTGCGGGCAAGAATATCGAGCGACTTCAAGTCATTCGTGAGTTGAAAGACCGCTTCAGAATCTGCCGGGCTTACGCCAGTCAGCTTGGCATTGCGCAGCGCGTCTTCCGCAGCCTGACGCGCAACGGCGAGCAGCGTTTCGTGGTTGCTGGCCAGATTCTTTTCGATTGATTCCAGGCGTGGGGCCAAGTCGTTGATTACAAGCGAATCCGAATGTGGCGCAGACAATTGGTGTGACAGATTGCTGACCTGACGTTCCAGGCGCGCTATAGCGTCAGGATCACTAACGGGCGTAGATGCTGTTGAAACATTCAACCGCTGGGTAATTTCAGCGAGCCGCCGCTCCACATTCTCTGCGAACACCGGATCAATTGTGTTGTCCGGTTGTGATGAGTAAATCTGCTGCGACAGGTCAGCAAAACGCTGCTCGACCTTGGCAAGGATATGCTCTGAATTGTCAGGCGCTACAGGAGCGGACATCTTCGCTGCCATATCTTCAAGCCTGAGCTCAAGTTCGGAAAGGATAGTGCGGCTCTCCCGGCCATTTTCTGCCTGTGACAGCTCCACGCGGCCTGCTATTTCAAACAGCCGGTCTTCCATCGCCTTGGCCAGCGCATCGGTATCCTGATTGCGCGTATCGAGCTGATTCAGCTTGTCTGCAATGATTTCCATTTGCGAGGCCATCCGGACCATTTGTTCGGTCGGCGCACCAGCGCGTGAGGCTATGATATCCAATTGTTCGGCCAGTTTGCCAATCCGGTCCTGAATTTTCTGCCCCGGTTCAGCATTCATCAGTTCGTCGATACGGCCATTCAATGACCCGAGCCGCGCTTCGATCCTCTCAAAAGCCAGTTTGTCATTGCCAACCGCCTGCACTGAAACGGATGATGCCACTATGGCACGCGAAATTTCATCGAGGCGGTCTTCAATCTGGACAAGTTGTTCAGGATTTATTTCAGGATTGCGCCGCGACATCTGATCAATCGCGCTTGCGAGTATCCGGATTTTCTCTTCAAGGCTGGTGATGGAAAGCGACTGGGGTAGTCCATTGACAGCATTTTGAATGCCATCAATCCGGTCCAGCAGCGACTCAATCACCGGATCGTCGGAAAAATTGACTGGTTTTACTTGTGCGGCTTGTGACCAACGCGTTTCCACGGACCGAAGTGTATCTTCACGGGCCAGCGCGCCGATGCCCTGTTTGATCGAATCAATTTCCTTGCGCAGCGCCAACCCCCAGTCGTCTTGAGGCTTGGCATTCAACCGGCGCATTTCGCCCCGAAGCTGTTGCAACTCGTTCATGACCGATGCCATTTGCGTATGCTGTGCCTCTTCTAGACGGGCGCGCTCGACATCACGGACGATCTTGTCCATATCGCGCCCAGCTGTAGGGCGTTCCATTGTAGGGCGAGAAGGCGTTCCCTGGCGGTTCAAACCAGATACGTCATTTGAAAGCTTGCGCATTCTGTCGGCAATTTCGTCCGAATAGCTTGCAGGGTTTGCGTCGGAGCGTCCGCGCATGCGGTCCAGCCTTGCCTCAATGCCGCCGATGGTCGCTTCAAGGTCATCGAGTGACGATCCGGCCTTGCGTTGGCGTCCGGTGTTGAGCTGATCATAGATGCTGTAACGATTGGTCATGTGGCTCGCCTGAATGTTCGCGGCTGTTCAATAACGGTTGTTTTGACCGACAGCTGACTCATTCCGCCCGGAAATCCCTATGTCCGAATGACAATGGGGGTCACACCGCCAAACCCAAACTGATCGTGTAAGACGCATGACACAACAGGACACGGATCACCGTTTCCTCACCTTTCGTTGAACCTGGTAAACAAGCCGTTAACACTCATTAAAATCTCACCTGAAAAGATGGAGGCAGTTCTGGACTGGATTGCAACAATTCGTGATTGTTCGCAGACTTGCGATCCTTATGCGGCTTCTATATTACCTTTACGTAAGATGATTGTCGAGTTGGGACGCCAAGACTGGTTCCCGCAACTCGCTTTGTGGTCTGAAGGATTCGCTCTTTCCCACATTGTCGAAACACATGAGGACGAAGATGGTAGTATTCAGCGTGGCTGCGGCCACAGGTGATGAATTTGTCTCGATTGAACGGGGCAATGACAATGAAGAGTATATGCGCATAGGCGACGTCTCGGATTCCTTCGGGGTAACGCTGCGCACGCTCCGGTTCTATGAAGACAAGAACCTCATTCAGCCCAAGCGTCAGGGCGTGACGCGGCTTTACAGCCGCCGCGACCGAGCACGTATAAAGTTGATACTGCTTGGCAAAAAGGTTGGATTTTCGCTGCGTGAAGTGAAACAGTTGATTGATCTTTATGAACCCGGTGGGTCAAACACCGTGCAGATGAAAGCCATTCTTGAAAAGTCCGCCAAACAGCTGGACAAGATGAAACAACAGCGCACTGCTGTTGATGAAGCGATCAGTGAATTGGTCAACGGCATCAACATGCTGGCGGACAAGTTGGGCGTGCCGCACTTGGCGGCTGCCTGATCGAGACAGTCCGCTTCTAGCATATCCTGAAGGGCGTGGGGCATAGAGGGATTGCATGCAGTGGATTGAGCGCCCGGTCATTTGATGA
>JANMQE010000705.1:0-23329 GCA_031370195.1 Phyllobacteriaceae bacterium | reverse complement strand
TCAATTCGGCAGCCAAGACGCTGTATATGTCCGGCGGCCAGATGGGCGCACCGATTGTGTTCCGTGGCCCGAACGGCGCGGCCGCCCGCGTCGGCGCGCAGCACAGCCAGGACTACGCCGCCTGGTACAGCCACATTCCGGGCCTCAAAGTCATTCAGCCCTACACGGCTGCGGACGCCAAGGGCCTGATGAAAGCTGCCATCCGCGACCCGAACCCGGTGATTTTCCTCGAAAACGAAATCCTCTACGGCCAGACATTTGATGTCCCGAAGATGGATGATTTCGTGCTGCCCATCGGCAAGGCTCGCGTCCACCGCACCGGCAAGGATGTCACGCTGGTGACATTCAGCATCGGCATGACCTACGCCATCAAGGCCGCCGCCGAGCTCGAGAAGGAAGGCATTGACTGCGAAATCATTGATCTGCGCACCATTCGCCCGCTTGATCTGGAAACCGTCGTCGCATCCGTCATGAAGACCGGTCGCTGTGTCACCATCGAGGAAGGCTTCCCGCAATCCTCCGTCGGCGACCACATCGCCGCGCAGATCATGCAACGCGCATTCGATTATCTCGACGCGCCGGTCATCACCATCTGCGGCAAGGATGTGCCGATGCCATACGCGGCCAATCTTGAAAAACTGGCTCTGCCGAACGTCGGCGAAGTCATCGCGGCGGTCAAAGCCGTGACGTATCGCTGAGGGGATGAGCCATGCCGATCAACATCACAATGCCTGCGCTCTCGCCGACGATGGAAGAGGGCAATCTTGCCAAGTGGCTTGTCAAGGAAGGCGACAAGGTCAAATCCGGCGATGTGATCGCCGAGATCGAAACCGACAAGGCGACGATGGAAGTCGAAGCTGTCGATGAAGGCGTGATTGCCAAGTTGGTGGTTCCGGAGGGCGCGCAGGGCGTCAAGGTCAACGCGGTGATCGCCATTCTGGCGGGCGAGGGCGAGGATGCCAGCGCCGCCGCAGCCTCTTCAATCTCCCCACCTGCGGCGGGGTCCGAAGGACGGGTCGAGACCGGTGGCTCGACCCCACAGGCGAAGCCGACAGAGGGGGGCGCGCAGGCCGCAACTGTTGCGCAAGTGCCTTCTTCCGCACCTGCAGCATCTTCACCGCCACCCCCATCCGTCGGCTCTGCCGACACCTCCTCCGCAAGGTGGGAGGCTGGAGCGAGAACCTTCGCCTCGCCGCTCGCCCGCCGCATCGCCAAGGATGCTGGCGTGGACGTTGCCAAGGTAACTGGCTCCGGACCGAAGGGCCGCGTGGTCAAATCGGATGTGGACGCTGCAATCGCTGGCGGCACGGGCAAGGCGACCGCCACGCCTAGCGCCGCTCCTTCCACCGCAGCACCGTCTGCCGCGCCGAAGGGCATGTCCGATGATCAGGTGCTGAAACTGTTTGCCGGAGGCTCCTACGATCTCGTCGCCCATGACGGCATGCGCAAGACAATTGCCAAGCGCCTGCAGGAGTCCAAGCAGACAATCCCGCATTTCTACGTGTCGGTCGATTGCGAGCTCGACGCGCTCTTGGCGCTTCGCACGCAGTTGAATGCCGGTGCGCCGGTGACCAAGACGGAAAAAGGCGAGGTTCCGGCTTACAAAATTTCAGTCAACGACATGGTCATCAAGGCGCTGGCGCTGGCGCTGCGGGATGTGCCGGATGCCAATGTTTCATGGACCGACACCAACATGGTCAAGCACAAGCATGCCGACGTCGGCGTCGCGGTCTCGATCCCGGGCGGCCTGATCACCCCGATCATCCGCTCTGCAGAACTCAAGACACTCTCGGCCATCTCCGCCGAAATGAAGGATCTCGGCGCACGCGCCAAGGCCCGCAAGCTCAAGCCAGAGGAATATCAGGGCGGTACCACCGCCGTCTCCAACATGGGCATGATGGGCGTCAAAAACTTCGCCGCCGTCGTCAACCCGCCGCACGCCACAATCCTTGCCGTCGGTGCGGGCGAGGAGCGTGTCGTGGTCAAGAAGGGCGAGATGAAGGTGGCGCAGGTCATGACCGTGACGCTGTCGACCGATCATCGTGCGGTGGATGGAGCACTGGGGGCCGAGCTGTTGGGGGCGTTCAAGCGATATATCGAGAACCCGCTGAGCATGCTGGTGTAAGCAGGTTAGGGGATGCAATTTTACTGACCGCACGCCATATCTAAATTTACGGATGCCCTGAGGGAGTTGATTATGCCTGAACCGAAAGATTTGGTTATTCCGATGCTCCGAGAGATGCGGAATGAAATGCGCGAGGGTTTTGACGACACGAAGGCGCAATTCAAGGTCGTAAACCAGCGATTGGAAAAGATCGAAGGATCGCAGAAAAGCTTTTTGAATGCGCTTACCGCAGACACCATGATGTCCAAGTTCATCACCGGTGATTTTGAAGAGCGGATAGAGGCGCTGGAGAAGAAGGTGGATCAGCTCCTAAAAATACAAGGCTGAGGCTGTGGGTGACTTAAGGTCTAAATGTGGCGATAGGCAGCTGGCGGGAGTCAGATGACTGTTTTTTGGTCATGTTCCCTTCAATCTGTGGGACTAATTTCGGATATACTGGGTGCACTGCTGCTCTTTTCATATGGCATACCACCGTTAAATCGAACTGATGGCGCGAACTTTTTGCAATTGGAATCCGACAACATCGAGGCCAAAGTAAAAGAGGCTCGGTATGACCGATTTGGAAAACTTGGATTGATCTTATTGGTCTTTGGTTTTTTCCTTCAACTAATTCCAAACGCTTGCGTTGCCATTTCTGAATGGAGTAGCTGAAATGAAAACCATTCTCGCATTCGGCGACTCGCTCACTTGGGGCTACAATGCCGCTGATGGTGGCCGCCACGCGTTCGAAGACCGCTGGCCAAATGCGCTCGGCGCAAAGCTGGGTGCTGGCTACCGCGTCATCGCCGAGGGCCTCAATGGCCGCACGACCATTCATGATGACAATCTGGTTGATGAACTGCGCAACGGCACCAAGGCGCTGCCAATGCTGCTGTCGTCGCACCAGCCGCTCGATCTGGTCATCATCGCGCTTGGCTCCAATGACCTGAAACATCCATGGTGGTCGCGCGCGTGCGATGCCAAGCGCGGTGTGCAGCGGCTGGTGGAGATCACCCAGCGCTTTCCGTATGGCGTTGACATGCAGGCCCCGAAAATTCTGGTCGTTGCGCCGCCTTCAGTCATCCACACGGACAACGCCGATTTCGACAAGATGTTCTCGCATGGAATCAAGGAAAGCCAGAAGTTTGGCGAGGAGTACAAATTGCTCGAAGGCTCGCATGGCATCGAAGTGTTCGAGGCTGGCAAAATTGTCGAGAGTGACCCGCGCGACGGCATTCATCTGGATGCGACGAACACCAGAAAATTGGGCGAGGCAATGGCTCCGCTTATCCGGCAAATGCTGGCAGACTGACATTTCGAAAGGGATACCCCATGGCCAATTCTTATGACGTCATCATCATCGGTTCCGGCCCCGGCGGCTATGTCGCGGCCATCCGCGCGGCGCAGCTCGGGTTGAAGACCGCCATCGTCGAGCGCGAGCATCTGGGCGGCATCTGCCTCAACTGGGGCTGCATACCGACCAAGGCGCTGCTGCGCTCGGCAGAAATCATGCATTACGGCCAGCATTTGAAGGATTACGGATTGCAGCTGGAAGGCTCGATTTCAGCCGATGTCGCCGCAGTCGTCGCCCGCTCGCGCGGCGTTTCGGTCCGGCTGAACGGCGGCATCGGCTATTTGATGAAGAAAAACAAGGTCGATGTGATCTGGGGCGAAGCCAAGATTACAAAGCCCGGCGAAATCATCGTCTCCAAAACCGCCAAAGCGCCAATGCTGCCGCAGCCTCCGGCGCCCAAAGGCGTGCAGGGCGAGGGCACATATATTGCCAAGCATATCATCATTGCCACCGGCGCCCGCCCGCGCGCGCTGCCGGGCATCGAGCCGGACGGCAAGCTGATCTGGACTTATTTCGAGGCCATGGTGCCGCAGGCGCTGCCGAAGAAGCTGCTGGTCATGGGCTCCGGCGCCATCGGCATCGAATTTGCCAGCTTTTACAATGCGATGGGCTCCGATGTCACAGTTGTTGAAGTGATGCCAACGGTCATGCCGGTGGAGGATGCGGAGATATCGGCGTTTGCCCGCAAGATGCTGGAAAAATCCGGCCTGAAGATCAAGACGTCGACCAAGGTCACCAAGGTGGTCAAGGGCGCAGACTCGGTCACCGCGACCATCGAAGGCGCGGATGGGAAGACCGAGGAGATCACCGCCGACCGGCTGATTTCCGCAGTCGGGGTGCAGGGCAACATCGAGAACCTCGGCCTCGAGGCGCTGGGCATCAAGACAGACCGCGGCTGCATTGTCATCGACGGCTACGGCAAGACCAATGTTCCGGGTGTCTACGCCATCGGCGATGTCGCCGGCCCGCCGATGCTGGCGCACAAGGCCGAGCATGAGGGCGTCATCTGCGTTGAGAAGATAGCCGGCGTTCCGGGAGTCCACCCGATGAACAGACTGATGATCCCGGGCTGCACCTATTGCCATCCGCAGGTGGCGTCGGTCGGGTTAACGGAAGCCAAGGCCAAAGAGGCGGGCCACGACATCCGCGTCGGTCGCTTCCAGTTTCAGGCCAATGGCAAGGCGATTGCGCTTGGAGAAGACCAAGGTCTGATCAAGACGATCTTCGACAAGAAGAACGGCCAATTGATTGGCGCGCACATGGTCGGCCATGAAGTGACCGAACTCATTCAGGGTTTTGTCGTCGCCATGAACTTGGAGACCACCGAAGAAGAGCTGATGCACACCATCTTCCCGCATCCGACACTGTCGGAGATGATGAAGGAAAGCGTGCTTGATGCTTATGGCAAAGTGCTGAACGCGTGATAGGTTGCTAATACAGGGACACTGCATCAGGAGATTCTCATGGACACCAGATCACTTCTCATATTTCTCGCCATCGGCATTGTCGCCGGGTTTCTCGCCTCGTTCATTGTCGGCGGCGGCGGGCTTGTGCGCTATCTGATCACAGGCGTCATTGGCGCATTTGTCGGCGGCTATCTGTTCAGCGCGCTGGGCATCAATGTCGGCGGCAGTCCGCTGGTGTCGCAGATCATCACATCAACCGTTGGTGCGATTGTCGTTGTGCTGCTGGCGCGCATGATCGCCTGAAGACAGGGAGAACTGAAATGGATCATCCAATGGGCGTCATGTCCATGCCGGGCGTCGGGTTTCTTGGCCTTCTGTTCATCGGCATTCTGGCTGGTTGGCTCGCCGAGCGGGCAATGAACCGCCATCACGGATTGCTGACCAATCTCATTGTCGGCGTTGCAGGGTCATTTGTCGGCGGGGCCTTGGCGAGCGTGCTCAATATTGTCTTCTACGGCTTTGTCGGCAATTTGGTGGTGGCGACCGCGGGCGCGATCATCATTCTATGGTTCTTCGGAAAACGCGAACAGCCGCCCCGTGCCTGAGTTCAGACAAACCGGTCCTTCAAACGCAGCGCCGGTTTTTCCACGAACCGCCACGACAGTAATGCCAGCGGCAAGACAATCGCCAGCGCGGCGAGGGCGTTTCCAAGCGGGCTGATGCCCGGAAATTTCAACAGCAGTAGCTGCTGCACCGGCCAACCCAGGATGTAGACGCCGTAAGACGGGTCGTTCTTGTCGGTGAATGCGCTGAGTGTGCCAAACCGGTATTGCGCAACGAACACAGCAAGATAGCCAGACAGCAGCATCAGCGTATGCGGCACGATAGGCAGATGGAAGTATATCGAACAGGCTGTCAAAGCAGCAAGCGCAGCGAGAATGACCGCGCGCAACGGGATTCGGTTGCGTAAGTGCCACGCGGAAACGCCAACCCAGAATGCGAATGAGAACCGGGCGATGTGATCGAAAAAGTTGGCGTCGTCATAAGCCTTGCCTTGCATCAGCCAGACACTGGATGCTGCGATGATCGCGACTGCGGCAGTCAACGGCGAGACGAGCTTGGTGCGCACAATCACCGCCATAATCAGTGCCAGCGAGATGTAGCACAGCACCTCATATTTCAGCGTCCACAGCGGAACATTGACCCCACCGGCATAGGGCAAGGTTTCAAACACGCCCGGTATCGCGCCGCTGCCGGCAAGACCGACGAGGATTTTGGCAAAGTAGCCGATAACTGAACCCTTGATGATCTCAGCAAAACCGGCGTTGCTGGCAAACAGGACGCAAACCACAAACACGCCAAGTGTTGCTGCGATAAGGCCCGGATAGATGCGGAAAAACCGTGCCGCACCGAATGCGAGGAGGCTTGGGCGGCGGTCAAAGCTGGCGGCGACGAGAAGGCCGGACACGGTGAAGAACACGTGCACGGCGTGCGCGCCAAGCGGATAGCCGGTAAACGATTCCAGCGGTTCAACGGCATGCGCACCGCCGGTGACAACAAAGGCATGCGAGATCACAACCGATATGGCCGCCAGAAGGCGCACAAGACCAAAACTGTTGTTCCCGGCCGAACTGATATCGCCAATCACCTTCATGCCGCCACTTCCCCGCAAAGTATCGCATCAGACTAAGGCCTGCGGGTAAATTGTTCGTATTGCGCGCCTTGCGCCCCTGTCATGCATTCGCGCCACTCGACAGGTGGTCGCGCGCAAATTAATGACTATCTGAAAGGGAGTTCACATGGTCACAGTTCTTGATGTCACCAGACCTTCGCAAACGATCACTCCGCGTCATCCGGAAAAAGCAAACCGGCCTGACACGGAGGTGCTGCGCAAGCCGGACTGGATAAGGGTCAAGGCACCGGTTTCCAAGGGCTATCAGGAAACCCGCGACCTCGTTCGCTCGCATGGCCTTGTGACAGTGTGCGAAGAGGCGGGCTGCCCGAATATCGGCGAGTGCTGGGACAAGAAGCACGCCACATTCATGATCATGGGCGAAATCTGCACCCGCGCCTGTGCTTTTTGCAATGTGCGAACCGGCCTGCCCAACGCGCTCGACAAGGCCGAACCGGAAAGTGTCGGCAAGGCGGTCAAGCAGATGGGGCTCAACCACGTGGTCATCACATCAGTGGACCGCGATGATTTGCCGGATGGCGGCGCGCAGCATTTTGCCGACGTGATCCACGCCATTCGCGAGGCAACACCAACAACTACCATCGAGATCCTGACCCCGGATTTTCTGCGCAAGGAAGGCGCGCTGGAAATCGTGGTCGAGGCCAAGCCCGACGTGTTCAACCACAATCTGGAAACCGTGCCCTCCAACTATCTGAGAGTGCGACCCGGCGCGCGTTACTTCCACTCCATCCGCCTGTTGCAGCGGGTCAAGGAGCTTGATCCGTCGATGTTCACCAAGTCGGGCATCATGGTTGGTCTCGGCGAAGAGCGGAACGAAGTTTTGCAGTTGATGGATGATCTGCGCTCTGCCAATGTTGATTTTCTGACCATGGGCCAGTATCTGCAGCCAACACGCAAGCATCACCGGGTGGTCAACTTTGTTACACCGGAGGAGTTCAAGGGCTATGAGACAGTCGCCTATGCCAAAGGCTTCCTGCTCGTCGCCGCAAGCCCGCTGACCCGCTCGTCGCATCACGCGGGCGATGATTTCGCCAAGCTCCGCGTTGCGCGCCAAACACATCTCGCCAAGCGCGCTTGAGCATCGATGCCGAAGTTCAACACCACGCGCCTCGTTTCGCACACGCCGCAGAACATGTTTGCACTGGTGGCGGACGTGGAGAAATACCCGGAGTTCCTGCCGCTCTGTGAGGGGCTCACCGTCAAATCGCGCAAGGCGCGCGAAGGCAAAACACTGCTCGTCGCCGACATGAGCATCGGTTACAAGGCGATCCGCGAGACCTTTACCAGCCAGGTTCTGCTTGATCCTGACGCGCTGACAATCGAGGTGCAATATCTCAACGGCCCGTTCAAATATCTGAACAATGTGTGGGCATTCGAACCTGCGGCAAACGGCTGCGAGGTCGGCTTCTCCATCGATTATGAGTTCAAAAGCCGGATGCTTGGCATGGTCATGGGCTCGATGTTTGACATTGCCTTCCGTCGGTTCTCGGCAGCGTTTGAAGAACGGGCGGATAAAATCTACGGCAAGAATCTTGCCTCGGGCTGAAACCAAATCTTGAGACTTGATGGTTAACTTTACTCCCGTGCTGAACATGGGGGCAGGTGTGACCTTTCAATCTGATTCGATAAGCGAAAAAAGCGCGATCCGGCCTGCTGCAATCATCTTGCCACTGACGGCATTCACACTGTTCATGTCGGCGTTTCTCTTGTTTTCCGTCCAGCCATTCTTTGCCAAAATGGTGCTGCCACGCCTCGGAGGCACCCCTGCGGTCTGGTCAGTGGCGATGGTGTTCTTCCAGACAGTGCTTCTGGCTGGGTACGGCTATGCGCACGTGCTCTCGCGCTATCTGTCGGTAAAGACGGCGGTGTTGGTTCATGTCGCCGTGCTGCTGATTGCACTTGTTGCACTGCCCATCGCCATTTCCGACAGCTGGCAACGCCCCCCTGCAGATGGTGAGGCTCTATGGCTGATCGGGCTGTTCACCGTGTCGGTCGGCTTGCCGTTCTTTGCCGTTTCTGCCAATGGCCCGCTGCTCCAGGCCTGGTTTGCGCGCACCGGCCACATCCATGCCAAGGATCCATATTTCCTCTATGGTGCCAGCAACATAGGCTCGTTTGCCTCGCTCATCCTCTACGTCATCATGATCGAGCCGCTGTTTGATCTTCAGCATCAAAGCAGCCTGTGGACGGGCGGGTTCATCCTTCTTGGCGTGCTTGTCGCGGCTTGCGGTTACTTCACCTCGCGCCTCGCACTTGTTGCACCAGTCGGTACTGACGTTGCCAATTTGACGGATGCACACGACGAAACATCCAAAGCGCCCGTTACATGGCTGAGCCGCATCACATGGATTGCTTACGCCTTTATTCCGTCATCACTGCTGGTGGCGGTTACAGCCCACGTCTCGACCGACGTCGCTGCCGCGCCGTTCCTGTGGATTGTGCCGTTGGCGCTGTTCTTGCTGACGTTTGTCATTGTCTTTCAGAAGAGGCCGGTGCTGAAACCTTCGACGGTCGAGAAAATTCTTCCGTACGTGCTCATCACCACGATCTACTTTACCTTCAATCCACTGTTCCTGCCGGTTTCAATCAGCCTGCCGCTGCATTTCGGCGCGTTCTTCCTCGTCGCGATGCATGCCCACGGATCAATGGCAGCCATTCGGCCGTCGGCTTCCCATCTGACCGAATTCTATTTCGCCATGTCGATCGGCGGCGTTCTGGGCGGGTTGTTTGCCAGTCTTGTGTCCATGCAGCTGTTCTCGTGGAACGCTGAGTATCCCGTACTTCTGCTGTTGTCACTGGCCACATTGAAGCGGTTCCGCGGCGCATCTCTGGCGCGCATGGCGCTTGTTACCGCCACGTTGGCGGTTGGCATTGTTGTGCTTCTGTTGACCCTGCAAAAAGTTGGTGTGGGCACTTTCTACACAAATGAAGGCTCGCTGGCCGTCGTCAACGGCTTCCTTTTGATCGCGGCAGTGTACGCGCTGTTCCGCGTGCCGTTGGTCGTTCCGGCCCTTTGTGTCGCGATTTTTGCGAACAATTTGGTGAAGTACAGCTATTTCAACAATTCGCTGTCCGCCCGCAGCTTTTTTGGCGTGGTCCGAGTTCTCGATTTTGAGGATACCGGAGTGCGCAATTTCCTGCACGGCACGACACTGCATGGTGCCATGCGTCTCAAGGATTTGAAATCCAGCAGCGCTCCATTGCCGCTGACCTATTACACCTCGGACGGTGGTTTGAATTCGGCCATCATCGCCGCGCGCAAGAATGCCGGAGGAACGCTAGGCAACACCGGCATTATCGGTGTCGGGGCAGGGAGCCTCGCCTGCCAGATGAAAACCGGCGAAAAAATTGAGATGGTTGAAATTGACCCGCTGGTGATGAAAATTGCCTCCGACCCGGCGCAGTTCCGTTTTCTTTCCGATTGTGCCAAGGGTGCAACGATCACTGTCGCAGACGGACGCTTGGCATTGGCTGATGCGCCAGACGCCAACTTTGACCTTCTTATTCTCGACGCGTTTTCATCAGATTCGATCCCGGTTCACATGATGACCACCGAGGCGATTGACCTTTTCATGCGCAAGGTCAAACCTGGCGGTCTGCTGGTCATGCACATCTCCAACCGCCATCTGGATCTAAAAAGCGTGGTTGCCGCCAACGCCAAAGCACTTGGCCTGTCAGCAGTCACGGGCAATTTCAAGCCGCAAAACAATGCCGAAACGGCAAACATGGCGATGCCAAGCATTGTCGCCGTACTGGCGCGTCAGGAAGCAGACTTTGGCACATTGCTTGACGACAAGCGGTGGCAGAAAGCCGACGATCACGCCATCACGCCTTGGACTGACGGCTATTCAAACATTCTTGAGGCGATGTGGCGGCATTACACCGCCGGGTAGGCGTCTAGTCTTCAGCCGCCTTTAGAACCATCTGCAGCGCAAATCGGACCGTTTCCAGCCGCACAGCCTCTCTGCTGACATCCCCGAAGCGGCATTCGTGGTGAACCGCACCGACTTCGGTTGCCACTGCAATATGGACGAGACCGACCGGTTTCTGAACTGATCCGCCGCCGGGTCCTGCAACACCGGTGACGGCAATTGCGATGTCGGCGTTGGAATTTGCCAGCGCGCCGGTAGCCATCTCGAGTGCCGTTTCCTTCGATACTGCTCCGTATGCTTTCAGCGTTTCCGACATAACGCCAAGCATCGCCATCTTGGCCTCATTTGAGTAAGTGACAAACCCCCGGTCCATCACATCGGACGAGCCAGCGATTTCAGTCAGTGCCGCTGCAATCAAGCCACCTGTGCAAGACTCCGCCGTCGCAATTTGCAAACCACGGCGCCGACATGCAATTAGAACCGATGTGGCAACGTCGGTAATGTCAGTTGGAAACAGGTTCATTTCAATTGACCCGGATAAACCACAGTTGCGGTCGCAATCGCCGCTATGCCTTCTTTGCGGCCGACAAATCCAAGCTTTTCATTGGTTGTCGCTTTGACGGAGACACGGTCAAGATCAAGCGCCAGCATTGCCGCAACTGCCGCGACCATCGCCTCCCTGTGGGGTCCGATTTGCGGCGCTTCACAGATCAGCGTGATGTCGGCATTGGCAATGCGCCCACCCGCATCACGAACGATTTTTGCGGCATATTTCAGAAATATGCTGGAAGCCGCGCCGCGCCACTGCGGGTCACTTGGCGGGAAATGTGTGCCGATGTCGCCTGCACCGCGCGTGGCGAGCAGCGCGTCTGTCAGCGCATGCAGGGCAACATCAGCGTCGGAGTGTCCGTTGAGCTTGGCGTCGTGCGGGATCGCGACGCCGCAAAGCGTAACGTGATCACCCGGTTCAAACGCGTGCACGTCGTAGCCATTGCCGGTGCGCACGTCGGGATAGTTGTCAGCTTGTGACAGTCGCTGGTCTGCCAATTCGATATCTCTTTTCCACGTCAGTTTTATATTATCCGGCGAACCTTCAACAATGTGTACCGGAAGGCCAGCCCATTCCGCGATGGCCGCATCGTCGGTAAAACTGTCAAGGCCCTGCTCAGCAGCGGCAATATGCGCTGCAAGGAGCGGGCTAAATGGAAACGCCTGAGGCGTCTGCGCAGTATAGAGTCCACCGCGATCCACAGTATCTTCGATAATAATACCGTTGCGACCTCTTTTGAGCGTATCAGACACTGCAAGAGCGGGAATGACGCCATGACTTGTCTTTTGCGAACCCAACAGTCGTTGCAACAATGTCGCGTCTACAAACGGCCGTACACCATCATGGACCATGACGTGGGAGGGCGGATCCTCGCTCAAGGCTTTCAACCCCAGCAACGTCGATAGCTGTCGTGTTGCGCCGCCCGTGACCATCATGCATCGGGCTCCAACGTCGCCAAGCGCCTGGGTTGCGATACTGTGGTCATCCTCGTGAACAACGACCACTATCCTGCCGATTTGGGACAAGCCTTCAAAGGCTTCAACGGTGCGGCGTATGATCGCTTTGCCGCCGATGTGGCGGTACTGCTTTGGACCGCCATGGTGGCCCGCCCGCTCGCCGCGCCCCGCCGCAACAATGACGACGGCGACTTCTCTGCCATTGGAAATGCTTGCAGACACACGAAAATCCTTCGACTACCTGCTGGAGCGTTAGCGTGACATGCCGCCGAATGAAAGGAAAACAGCAGACAGCAAGCAATCATGCCTTGTTTATTCCATGGCTGTGTCTATAATTTAATCGATGAACTCTGATGCTCAAAAATTAGCCAGCGCACAGTTGCAGCAAAATCTGCTGATCGGCGCAGTGTCTGTTCCCAACCGGATTTTCCTGGCACCAATGTCTGGCGTCACGGATGTGCCGTTCCGCCAACGCGCCGCTGAGGCCGGGGCAGGGCTGGTTATTTCCGAAATGGTCGCCAGCCAAGAGTTTGTGAAAGGGTCGCAGGAGAGCATCAAGCGTTCGCGTTCGTCCGGTTCCGGCATTCACATGGTGCAATTGGCTGGCCGCGAGGCTTGCTGGATGGGTGAGGCGGCAAAAGCAATTGAAGCCGCCGGCGCGGACATCATCGACATCAACATGGGTTGCCCTGCCAAGAAGGTCACCGGCGGCTACTCCGGATCGGCGCTGATGCGCGATCTTGATCACGCCATGACACTTGTGGATGCCACTGTGAACGCCGTCAGCGTGCCCGTGACACTGAAGATGCGGCTTGGCTGGGATGACATCACGATCAACGCGCCGGAGCTTGCCAAGCGGGCGGAAGATGCCGGCGTGCAGATGATAACCGTGCACGGCCGTACCCGCTGTCAGTTTTATGGCGGGACTGCCGATTGGTCTGCGGTAAGAGCCGTGCGTGCAGCGGTATCAGTTCCGCTGACTGTCAACGGCGATATCCGCGATATGGCATCGGCCACTGACGCCTTGCACCTTTCCGGAGCAGACGCCGTGATGATCGGGCGCGCTCATTATGGTCGGCCTTGGCTCGCGGGTGATCTGGCGCGCGGTGGTGACGGGACCGTCGGCCCGCGCTTTGACGTTGCCGGTTACGTGGCAAGCCACTACGAAGCAATGCTTGCCCACTACGGCGTTGATACAGGCGTGAGGCACGCCCGCAAGCATCTTGGCTGGTATCTCGATGCGCACGCTCACGACTGCCCTCTTGACTTGCGCGAAGCGATCCTCACCGAAATTGAGCCTCCATCCGTCATCAGGAGCATTCGCCTCGCATTTGCAGGCAGCGCCTCGCGCGCGCCGTTGCACGAAAGGAAAGTGGCGTGAGCAACGCTCCATTGGCCGGCCTGAAGCCGCCGCTTGATCTGGCGATGATGGTTCTGAACACCATCCGCCATCCCGTCATCATGGTTGATCCGTCTGGCTATATCGCCTTCGCCAACTCGGAGGCCGAGAGCTATTTCAAGGCGAGCCAGAACAGTCTTGCCCGCAACACACTGGCGCATTTTGTGGCGTTCGGAAGTCCGCTTCTGGCGCTTGTCGAACAGGTTCGTGAACGACTTTCGCCAGTAAACGAGTATCGTGTTGACATCTCCTCACCGCGCCTAGGCAATGACCGGCTGGTCGATCTCTACGTCGCACCAGTCACGGAAGTGCCGGGGTCTGTCGTGATCCTGTTCCAGGAGCGGTCGATGGCCGACAAACTGGACCGGCAGATGACCCACCGCGGCGCGGCGCGATCGGTGACTGGCCTTGCCTCGATGTTGGCCCACGAGATCAAAAACCCCCTGTCCGGCATACGCGGTGCCGCGCAGCTCCTGGAAACCGTCGTTCCAGACGAAGACCGGGACCTGACCCGGCTGATTACGGACGAGACGGACCGCATCGTGTCGCTGGTCGACCGGATGGAGGTCTTCTCGGACGAGCGGCCAATCCATCGCCAGCCTGTCAACATTCACGTTGTCCTTGATCATGTGCGAGCGATAGCGCGCAACGGCTTTGGGCGGGGCATCAAGTTTCACGAGGAATATGACCCGTCACTGCCACCGGTGCTCGCCAACCGCGATCAACTTGTGCAGATCTTCCTCAATCTGGTGAAAAACGCTGCCGAGGCGATTGGCGATGACGCAGGTGGTGAGATCACCTTGTCCACAGCATTCAGACCCGGCGTCCGCCTTTCGGTACCGGGGAGCCGCGAGCGCGTGTCATTGCCGCTGGAGTTTTGCGTCATCGACAATGGCCGTGGCGTAACTGATGACATCAAGCCGCATTTGTTCGACCCATTTGTGACCACCAAGACAAACGGGTCAGGACTTGGCCTCGCGCTGGTCGCCAAAATTGTCGGCGACCATGGCGGGGTCATCGAATGCGATTCACAGCCGCGCCGGACAACATTCCGCATCCTTTTGCCTGCCTACAGCGGACCGGACACGGAGAACGATGATGACTATCTTGAATTGAAAGAAGGTGGCCGCCGATGAGCAAGGGCCTTATTCTGGTCGCCGATGACGACAGCGCAATCCGTACTGTCCTCAATCAAGCCCTTTCCCGCGCAGGCTATGATGTGCGTGTCACCTCAAATGCCGCCACACTGTGGCGCTGGGTGTCAGCGGGTGATGGCGATCTTGTCGTAACCGATGTCATCATGCCGGATGAAAACGCGTTCGACATGCTGCCGCGCATCAAGAAGATGCGCCCGGATTTGCCGGTCGTCGTGATGAGCGCGCAGAACACTTTCATGACAGCGATACGCGCCTCTGAAAAAGGAGCTTATGAATATCTGCCAAAGCCGTTTGACCTGTCAGAGCTGGTGGCGATCGTAGGTCGAGCGATTTCCGAACCCAAATCGAGCGAGATTCGAGCGCCTCGTGAGAAGGGTCTCGAGACCATGCCGCTCATCGGGCGCTCGCCCGCGATGCAGGAGATCTACCGCGTTCTGGCGCGCATGATGCAGACCGATCTGACGGTGATGGTGGTCGGCGAATCCGGCACCGGCAAGGAATTGGTCGCACGGGCCTTGCACGAATTCGGTAAGCGCAAGAAGGGTCCGTTCATTGCGATCAACATGGCCGCAATCCCACGCGATTTGATCGAGTCAGAGCTGTTCGGCCACGAGAAGGGCTCGTTTACTGGCGCGCAAAGCCGCACATCCGGACGTTTTGAACAGGCGGAAGGCGGCACGCTCTTTCTGGATGAAATTGGCGACATGCCCATGGAAGCGCAAACGAGGTTGCTGCGTGTTTTGCAGCAGGGTGAGTACACGACTGTCGGCGGGCGCAGCCCGATCCGCACCGATGTCAGAATCGTCGCCGCCACCAACAAGGATCTGCGATTGCTGATACAGCAAGGCCTGTTTCGCGAGGACTTGTATTACCGGTTGAACGTGGTGCCGCTGCGCCTTCCGCCGCTTCGCGAGCGGGCCGAGGACGTTCCTGATCTCGTAAGGCATTTCTTCGATATCGCTGAATCCGAAGGACTGACGCCAAAACGCATCAATCAGCCCGCCTTGGACCTGCTCAAGCGCCACACCTGGCCGGGCAATGTGCGCGAACTCGAAAATCTTGTGCGGCGTCTGTCGGCACTTTACCCGCAGGATGAAATCACAGCCGACATCATCGAGCAGGAATTGCGCTCTGAACAGGGTGGCTTCAAACCGGCAGGCGCTGCCAATGGCAATCTTGAGGACGTGACCATCTCGCAAGCTGTTGAAGTTCAGCTTCAAGGCTATTTCTCATCGTTCAAGGACAGCCTTCCGCCGCCGGGCATTTACGACCGTTTCCTGGTCGAGTTTGAATATCCGCTGATACTCGCCTGCCTCACTGCCACAAATGGCAATCAAATCCGCGCAGCTGAGCTGCTGGGTTTGAACCGCAACACGCTCAGAAAGAAGATTCGCGAGCTCGGGATCTCAATTTTCAGAAGTTCCAAGCCGGGTTTCCCACAGCACAATTGAATATCGTTGCAAAAACGCCACAATGCGTTGCATGATTGCAACGCATTGATGATTCAAGGGTGTGGATTTGCAGAGTGTAAATTTGTTGGGCAATTGGAAGGGGCTCGCTGGCGCGCCGGAGGGGCGCAAACTGCTGGCGTTGCCTGGTTTGATGGTGGTGCTGACCTCGCTCGCCACGGCCGCAGTGTCCTTCAGCATATTGATGGGTGTGACGCCAATCACACCAACGCCGCAGATCACCAGAGCACTCGCTTATGTGAACGCAGGACTGATTGTCCTTTTGCTTTTGTTCATAGCGCGTGAAATTGACCGGATCATCCGCGCCCGCCAACATGGACGCGCTGCCGCGCGTCTGCATGTGCGCATCGTCGCGCTGTTCTCACTTGTCGCCGCAGTGCCCGCGATTGTGGTGGCGATTGTCGCGTCTGTGACGTTGAACGTCGGCCTTGACCGCTGGTTCGCCATTCGCACAAAAGATATCGTCAACTCATCCATTTCGATTGCGCGCTCATATGTCGAAGAAAACGCGCGGAATTTGCAAGGCACGACGCTGTCGATGGCGGCAAACCTTGATTCTGCACGCACCCTTTACAGCCTAGATCGTAATGGATTCAAACAGTTGCTCGATCAACAGTCAGCGGGGCGAGGGTTGCTGCAAGCGTCATTGCTGAATGATGCTGGCAAGGTTTTGATCGCGTCAGACATGAAACCCGGATTGCCCGCATTGCCGCCGGCTCCGGAGGAGGCTTTGGCAACTGCTGCTGACGGCAATCCGGTGCTAATACCGCCGGAGAACAGAAATCTTGTCGGTGCAATCATTAAGCTGCGGGAAATCGAGAACGCATACCTGTATACAATACGGAGCGTTGACCAGCAGCTCATCGAGGCAGTCAAGATCGTCAACACCAACGCCGCCGAATATCAGGATCTGGAGGAAAATCGCACGACAACACAGATTGCCTTTGCGCTTTTGTATCTGGGCTTGACTCTGGTGGTTCTGTTGTCGGCAATCTGGACAGGAATTGCGGTGGCAGACCGGCTGGTGCGGCCAATCCGGTTGTTGATCGGCGCTTCCGACGCCGTGGCCAAGGGCGACCTTGATGTCGTGGTTCCGGTGCGAAAGTCCGATGGCGACGTCGGGTTCCTGTCTGACACGTTCAACACGATGATCCAGCAACTGAAATCGCAGCGCAATGAACTGATTTACGCAAGAGACCAGATTGACGAACGGCGCCGCTTTTCAGAAGCGGTTCTGTCTGGTGTCACGGCTGCGGTTATCGGCGTTGACCCGGATGGTGTCATCAACATCGCCAACAAGTCTGCGGAGCACATTCTCGGCATCGACGCAAATCTTGCGACCGGGCAGTTGCTGTCAGCGGTATTGCCAGAACTCGGTACGATATTTGAGCTGGCGATAAGTACGGAAAAACCAGTTTACCGTGAGCAGGCAACCTTTATTCGCAAGGGGGCAGAGCGGACGTATAACGTCCAGATAACCGTTGAGGAAGCCGCAGGGTCCGAACATTCGTATGTGGTGACTGTCGATGATATCACAGATCTCGTCACTGCGCAGCGATCAACGGCTTGGTCTGATATTGCGCGTCGCATCGCCCATGAAATCAAGAATCCGCTGACACCGATCCAATTGTCCGCAGAGCGCATTAAAAGGCGCTTTGGAAAAGTGATTGTCGAGGATCGCGAAATATTTGATCAGTGCACCGATACGATCATCCGGCAAGTTGGCGATATTGGCCGCATGGTTGACGAGTTTTCCTCGTTTGCACGGATGCCAAAGCCCGTACCTGCGCCGCTCGATATCCGCCAGCCCCTGCGCGAAGCGGCGTTTCTGATTGAGGTCAGCCGTCCAGACATCACAATCGAAAAGCAGCTTCCAGACACGGCTTTGATGGGCATGTTGGACAGCCGCATGTTGGCACAGGCATTCGGCAACCTGATCAAGAATGCCACCGAAGCCATAGATGGCCGCGAGTCCGACCGGTGTGGCGAGCAAGGACATGTTCTGGTTCGCGCTGCAAAAGAGGGCGCATCCATGGTTATCGACATCATCGACAACGGTCGGGGACTTCCGCGTGAGAACCGGCAGCGATTGCTGGAACCTTACATGACCACCCGTGAAAAGGGGACAGGGTTGGGTCTGGCGATAGTGCGCAAGATTGTCGAAGAACATTCGGGAACACTATCCCTTCATGACGCACCAACGGATTTCCATGGCGGCGTCGGGGCGAACATTCGCATTGTTTTTCCGGCAATCGCCTCAGGTCCGGCAGTGGAAATCACAAGCTTTGAAGATAAAAACAACAAAATCATGCAGGTAAGTGAAAATGGCATCTGAAATTCTGGTCGTCGACGACGAAGAGGACATTCGCGAACTGGTGGCCGGCATCCTTTCTGATGAAGGTCACGAGACACGCACCGCCAAGGACGCCGATACCGCTCTCCAGGCCATCGACGCGCGCATGCCGAGGCTGGTGTTCCTTGATATCTGGCTTCAGGGTAGCAGGCTTGACGGTTTGTCGCTGCTGGATGAAATCAAGACGCAGTATCCAGACCTGCCGGTTGTCATGATATCGGGTCACGGCAACATCGAAACTGCCGTTTCTGCCATCAAACGCGGTGCCTACGATTTCATAGAGAAGCCTTTCAAGGCTGACCGCCTGTTGCTGGTGGCCGAGCGCGCCTTGGAAACATCCCGTCTGCGCAAGGAAGTCTCGGAACTTCGCAAGAAAAGCTCGGACAGTCTGGAGCTCATCGGTGCATCGCAGGCAATGAATCAGCTGAAGCAGCTCATTGAGCGCATTGCGCCGACCAACAGCCGGGTGATGATCTTTGGGGCGTCCGGCTCCGGCAAAGAAATGGCGGCGCGCGCAATCCACCAATTGTCACCACGTGCCAGTGGACCCTTCATCACCGTCAATGCAGCGACGATCACGCCTGAGCGTATGGAAATCGAACTGTTTGGCACGGAAATGACCGGCGGCGAGCGCAAGATCGGCGCGCTGGAAGAGGCGCACGGTGGCGTGCTTTACATCGACGAAGTCGCCGACATGCCCAGGGAGACCCAAAACAAGATACTGAGGGTTTTGATTGACCAGAGTTTTGAGCGGGTAGGGGGCAACAAGCGAGTCAAGGTCGATATTCGAATCATTTCGTCAACTGCTCAGAACCTTGAGGCGATGATTGCGGAGGGGCGGTTCCGTGAGGATCTGTTCCACAGGCTGGCCGTAGTGCCCCTCTCTGTGCCGCCACTTGCAGACCGGCGCGAAGACATTCCCGAACTCGTCAACTTTTTCGTAAAGCAGCTGACGGAGCAGGCGGGCATAAAGCCCCGAAAGATCGGTGACGACGCGATGGCCGTGTTGCAGTCGCATGGTTGGCCTGGAAACGTACGCCAGCTTCGCAACAATGTTGAGCGGCTGCTGATACTGGCGCGCGGCGATGACACCGACAGCGAAATCACGGCAAGTCTGCTTCCGGCCGAGGTTGGCGACATGTTGCCGCGCGTGCCTACGCAATCAGACCAGCACATCATGGCGCTGCCGCTCCGTGAGGCGCGAGAAGTGTTTGAAAAGGAATATCTGATCGCACAGATAAACCGCTTTGGCGGCAATATTTCAAGGACTTCGGAGTTTGTCGGCATGGAGCGCTCAGCTCTGCACCGAAAGCTCAAATCACTCGGCGTATAGTTTCACCACGAAGTCTTTTGGGGGATCGAACTTGTCTCGCATTGCCTATGTCAACGGACGCTACGTCCGCCACGCCGACGCCGCTGTTCACGTCGAAGATCGCGGTTATCAGTTTGCCGATGGTGTTTATGAGGTTTGTGAGGTCAGATATGGCTATATCGTTGATCTGACGCGCCATCTTGACCGGCTCGACCGTTCGCTCCGCGAGTTGGACATGAAATGGCCGATGTCGCGAAACGCGCTCGCATCGGTTATCCGCCAGACGGTTCGTCGAAACCACATCTTCAACGGCATGTATTATCTTCAAGTGACCCGCGGCGTGGCCAAGCGGGACCATGTGTTTCCAGCGTCTGCTGTACCATCCTCAATTGTCATTACAGCAAAATCAATAAGCCGGGATGCTGCCGAAAAACGTGCTGCGGCCGGCATTTCCGTTATCACCGTTCCAGAAAACCGGTGGGAGCGCGTCGATATCAAGACAATCGGGCTTTTGCCAAACGTGCTCGCTCGCGAGGCGGCCAAACGCCAAGGCGCTCAGGAGGCGCTGTTTGTTGACGATGCCGGTTTTGTCAAAGAGGGCGCAGCGACCAATGCGTGGATCGTATCGAAGGATGGCAGGCTGGTGACGCGTCCCGCTGAACATGGAATATTGCGCGGTGTCACCCGGACAACGGTCATCGAGGTTGCAGCCAAACTTGGTCTGACAGTCGAAGAACGCGCGTTCACAGTCGATGAAGCAAAGAACGCAAGGGAAGTTTTTATCACGGCAGCAACAACGCTGGTTATGCCCGTGGTGCAACTGGATGGGCACCCGATAGGCAACGGTCATCCAGGAATGATTGCGCCGCAGTTGCGTGATGCATTTTTTGCCGTTGCGGAAAAGACTCTTGCCTGATATCGGGAGTTGTGGGGTAGGGGCGACAACTTCTGGTAAATTGCTCTTCAGGACACTTTAAAAGTGTCTTGACAGGGTGTGGCTGCGGGGTGGCATTACCAAAAGAAAATCAGGGACATCGGAAAACACACATGGCCGACAAGTCACAGAACCTTCAGGACCTTTTCCTGAATTCAGTACGCAAGCAGAAGAACTCATTGACCATTTTTCTGGTCAATGGCGTGAAACTGACAGGCGTCGTTACTTCATTTGACAATTTTTGCGTTTTGCTGCGTCGTGATGGACATTCCCAGCTGGTCTACAAGCATGCAATCTCGACGATCATGCCCAGCCAGCCGGTACAGATGTTCGAAGGCGAAGAAGCCCTATAGTATATTGATCCGGCTTCGCCCATGCGCTCCGAGGGAGTGGATTTGAAATCATCAACGGACCAAGCCATGCGGGCGGCGGTAATAGTGCCGGTGCTGCCAACGCGGTTTTCCATGGAATTATCTGACACCAAAGCCGGCACCATCGCCGTGCGGAGTTCATCGGCACGCATGGAAGAGGCGGTCGGCCTTGCGTTGGCCATTGAGTTGGATGTTCTTCACAAAGCCGTGATCAATGTCCAGCGTCCAAAACCTGCAACCTTGCTCGGCGAGGGGTCGGTTGAAACGATTGCTCGAGAAATTGAAGCTCAAGACATCGGATTGGTCATCGTCGATCATCCTTTGACGCCCGTGCAGCAGCGAAATCTGGAACGCGCCTGGAAGATCAAAGTGATCGACCGGACTGGTCTTATACTTGAGATTTTTGGACGGCGGGCAAAGACACGTGAAGGCGTTCTGCAGGTCGAACTTGCGCATCTCACATACCAAAAGGGCCGTTTGGTGCGCAGCTGGACCCACTTGGAGCGCCAGCGCGGCGGCGGCGGTTTCATGGGCGGTCCAGGTGAAACGCAAATTGAGTCTGACAGGCGATTGCTGCAGGACAAGATTGACCGGCTGAAGGCCGAGTTGACTCAGGTCACCCAGACCCGGAAACTTCACCGTGCCAAGCGCCAGAAGGTGCCATATCCTGTCGTGGCGCTTGTCGGCTATACGAATGCCGGCAAATCCACGCTCTTCAACCGCATGACAGGTGCCGACGTCATGGCAGCCGACATGCTGTTTGCCACACTTGATCCGACCTTGCGTCGGTTGTCACTGCCGCACGGCGGATTGGCAATTCTGTCTGACACAGTTGGCTTTATCTCCAACCTGCCGACGCATTTGGTGGCGGCGTTCCGTGCCACGCTTGAAGAGGTGGTCGAGGCCGACCTGGTCGTTCATGTGCGCGATATCGCCGATCCGGATTCCAGTGCGCAATCGCAGGATGTTGAGGCGATATTGCGCAGTTTGGGAATTGATCCGAAAGATGCTTCAAAACTGATCGAAGTTTGGAACAAGACGGATTTGCTCGCGCCCGAAGAGCGTCACGCCATCGCAAGCCTCACCCGGCACGAAGGTGTTGGCCCGGCACAGTTGCCAGCCTCGGCGCTGACAGGCGAGGGGGTAGGTGCCCTATTGTCAGCAATAGAAGAGCGTCTTGAGGGGAAGGCGGAAATCATCGATTGCGTTGTGCCGGCCCGACTGATGGCCAACGTCGACTGGATTTACCGGAACAGTGCCGTATTGGCACGGAATGACCGTGATGATGGCGGCGTCAATCTGACAGTACGGATGAGCCCGCAAACACGGATGGAACTGGACCACAGGCTTGGACAAACGCCAAAGCCCGCGCAGGATTTTTAGTCCGGCAAAGATTTGGCGCTTTGCCAAAGTAATTCCATCGTTTGAAGATCCGAGCTGCCAAGTGGAATGCCAGCACGTGCCAGCCCGTCTTCCACGTGGGCAAAACGCTTGCGGAACTTCAGGTTTGTCGCGCGCAGCGCGCTTTCGGGGTCAACACCCAATCGCCGGCCAAGGTTCATCATGGCAAACAGTATGTCGCCATATTCCTCGCAAACCCGTGCTTGATCGCCGCTTGCGATCACCTCACGCAACTCGCCGCACTCTTCCCCGATCTTGTCGATGATGGGCGCAGGCTCGGCCCAATCGAAGCCGACACGCGCGGCATGTTCCTGAAGCTTGACCGATTGAAGAACCGGGGGAAGGGCGGATGGAACTGCATCGAGGTGGCGCATGACTTCGGCGTACTTGGCGTCGTTCATTCCTTTTGGCGTGAAGTGCACGATCAGCATGGCGACTCTCCTTCGTGTCCGACGTCGTACGCCACTCGTCACAGTCCGAGACGACCGGCGAGCAGCTCGTGGTCGGAGCCGTAGAAGGGGTAATCCCCGCCGGGGAGCCGAGACGGGATCTGCGGGCCCCCGCTGAGGACGCGCATTCCCTTCTCGAACAGATGGGCGGCGCCCTGATGTCCGCGCTTGTCCTCGATCGCGACCTCGGTGAGGCCGCCGGCGCGCGCCACCTCGGTGGCCCCCGTCCAGTTGAAGTCGCCGCCGACGACGCAGTGAGCCGCCCCCATGCGTTCGACGTTCGCGGTCTCGTCGCAGAGGTGCGCCATGTCGGGCAGGCCGAAGTGGACGGAGATCGCGCGAATACGTGGAGCGCCAGGCAGCGGCGCTTCCAGATCCGCCACGACGCCGATCACGCCTCGCTGGGTCCCTCCTCTTGCATGCGGAATGCAGCCGGCGCGCCCGGACGAAGAGGCGAAGCCGCATCCCTCGACGGCACGACCGGGCCGCGGTTTGGAACTGGTGAGGCGGGCGCTGGTGAAAAAGGACGACAACCTTGGATCGCAGCCG
>JANMQE010000679.1:0-1803 GCA_031370195.1 Phyllobacteriaceae bacterium | reverse complement strand
CAGGGCGATGATCTTTTCCAGATCGTCAGCAAACTCCGCGCCATGCTCCGGCATGCCCTTGGAGAAGGCATTGCGCTCCAGATCATGGGTGTGGCACATATGATCGACGCCGGTCAGCAATGAGCCGAAGAATTTGCGGTTGTTCGGAATGCCGCCCACTGAAATGCCGCCAAAATTGACGCCATGATAACCACGCTCGCGGCCGATTAGACGGGTCTTCGTGCCCTTGCCACGGGCGCGCTGATAGGCGATCGCGATCTTCAGTGCCGTCTCGACTGATTCGGAGCCGGAATTGGTGAAGAAGGCATGGTCGAGCGGCCTCGGCAGATAATTGACAAGGCGAGCGGCGAGTTCAAACGCTTTGGGATGACCCATCTGGAAAGCTGGCGCATAGTCCATCTGCGCCACCTGGTCCTGCACCGCTTTCACGATCTTCTCGCGCCCGTGCCCGGCGTTGCAGCACCATAAGCCCGCCGTTCCGTCCAGCACCTGTCGTCCGTCGTCGGTCGTGTAGTGCATGTCCTTGGCACCGACAAACAGGCGCGGGTTGCGCTTGAACTGCCGGTTGGATGTGAACGGCATCCAGAAGGCTTCCATATTATTTAGCGATTTGGGGGCGGCGCTCATCGGGTTCTCCTCGGGGAATTTGTTGCAGGCCATGCGAACGGCCCAATGCGTCCTTCATCCATCCGGAAGCATCCGTTCATTGTTGTCACCAGCCTATCGGATGCAAGCCTTTGCATCGATACCCGTTGCGGCATGATTTGGCGGCTTTTTGCCGCTTCTTTGCCGTCCGTTGGAGTTCCCTGTCCGACCGCCGGTTATCATGCATGTCGCCATGCCTGAAAACTTGACCAACCGGTCAAAAGTCAGGCTAGAAGAGCCAAGGGGAGCGGTCAAGTGCGCAGGTCAGAAATTGCCTGTTGAAGTGGCTTCCGCATTTGCCCATGATGAACTTCAATAGCGCAGGCATGACACATGGACGTGACCGTCAACACCAGGAAGGACGCGGGCGACAAGACCACGCGCATTCAGGAGATTAACCAGCGCATCATTCTTGAGGCGGCGCTTGACGTCTTTTCAGCCTACGGCTTCCGTGGCTCGACCATCGACCAGATTGCCGAAAAGTCAGGCATGTCAAAGCCCAACCTTCTCTACTATTTCAAGCGCAAGCAGGACATTTACGTCGCGGTGCTGGAGGAGACGCTGGAGGAATGGCTGCAGCCGCTGCATGATCTTGATCCGGACGGCGATCCTGTTGAGGAATTGCGCCGCTACATCAGCCGCAAGATTGACATGTCGTCCAAACGACCGGAGGCGTCACGGCTGTTTGCCAACGAGATTTTGCATGGCGCACCGGCGATCAAGAGCTTTCTGTCAACGTCGCTGAAAAAGTTGGTGGATGAAAAGGCGGCGGTGATACGCCAATGGGTCAGCGAAGGCCGCCTCGCGCCGATTGATCCTTACCATCTCATCTTCATGATCTGGGCGACGACACAGCATTATGCGGATTTTGACGTGCAGGTGCGCGCGATATTGGGCGCGCAGGTGGACAGGACAGGTTTTGCCGAGCAATCGGCGCAGGCTGTGCTGTCGTTGATTTTGAATGGTGTGAAGGTGCGTTAAATAAATGAAACGCGCGCATAGCATTGATTTATAAGCGTTATTTTGTTCCAGCATGCTTAAATGTCGTTGAAAACTCGCCAAGAAAGTTAGTACCGGTTTTGTTCTTTTGCTCGTTGTTGTAGACTGTCCATTGCGAATCATTCGCTCTTGGAGAGCTTTATGAAAGATCGTTATAAG
>JANMQE010000663.1:0-3845 GCA_031370195.1 Phyllobacteriaceae bacterium | reverse complement strand
GATCACGACAAGGCAAAAATACAACAGGCCGTGGATCTGTATCAATCCCTGAAAGTGGCCAGATATTGGCCAATTCGCGTATCAGGCAGGAAATTGTCCGATCGTGCAGAGTACCTTAACAAAGAGATCGTCAGCTGCTTTGCCGTATTCGACAGCTTCGCCAATGCCAAGTCATATCAGTAGGCGACCAGTCGCAAAGCGGACAACAGTGGAGCGGGTAACCCGCGCAGTGAGGCAGCGTCCGCTGCGGCGTCACACGACACCAACCGCATCCCCATACCCGGCCAACGACGGCAGCTCCCATGCGCCGGGCAAAGCTAAAGATGGGCATTGAGAACAAGGTCCAAGGCTTGATCAATGCCCTCGAACATGTCCGCAATCTCTTCGGCAGCCATTGTATCGAAATCATCAGGCACAGTGCCCGCGCCCTGCATAAACCCGATGCGCTGCGGCACGCGTGGCTCGATCTTTTCAACCTTCACCAACGGTTTGCCAGCTTTTGCGATGATGAATGACTCACCCACCACTGCCATTTCAATCAACTTGGACAAATTGGTCTTGGTTTCGTGGATGTTGAATCTTTTCATGGCCGATCTCGACTTTGTCCAAATTGGTTCAAGTGTCGAAACAGGTAAGCGGTCGTGCCGTCGTTCAATCAGCGATGGGTTGGAGCGGGTACCGGGAATCGAACCCGGGTATTCAGCTTGGAAGGCTGCTGCTCTACCATTGAGCTACACCCGCATCGCGTCCGGCCATAAGCCGGAAATATACTGCCCGCCCTCGCCTTTAGGCTTCGGCGCGACATTTCCATCATTCAAGCACATGGCTTGGATGATGGAAATGGTGGGAGATGCAGGACTCGAACCTGCGAAGGCGTAGCCAGCGGATTTACAGTCCGCCCCCTTTGCCGCTCGGGACAATCTCCCACGCTGCTTTTGCCAGCCAAAGTGCGACCGGCAACCGCGAGCGCCTTATGGCCACTGGCATTTCTACTGTCAACTCTGACGCCGCCTATTTTTGAATGCGCACATAGGCATATGCAAAGGCCGGTGGTATGGGAGCGCCATGATTGACAAACCACACGACCGGACGCCGCAAAACCGCGTCTCTCAAAACGCTGCGCCTGAAGACCGCGCGGCAAAGGACACGCATTACGCCAAGCTGCGCCGCGATTTTCGCGACCAGAAGGCCGGCGGCCCGCCCAAGCGTCCGGAGCGTCCGGCAACGCCCGGCACGCGCGGTCCGGAAGGGCTGGTGCGGCTCTATGGCATTCACACTGTCCGCGCCGCGCTCGACAATCCGGAGCGCACCATCAAGCGCATGCTGGTGACGCGCAATGCGCTTGAGCGGCTTGAAATCAACGATGTCTCGTCCCTGCCCTTCAACGCCGAGATCGTCGATCCGCGCGCCATTGACAAGGAAACCGGCTCGGACGCCGTGCACCAGGGCGTGATGATCGAAGCCGAACCTTTGCGCGCGAAGTCGCTTGACGCACTCGGCGAGACGGACTTGCTGTTGATCCTCGACCAAGTCACCGACCCGCACAATGTCGGCGCAATCATGCGCTCGGCCGTCGCCTTCAACTGCGGCGCGCTGATCACCACCGCGCGGCACAGCCCGCAGGAATCAGGCGTCCTCGCCAAGGCCGCCTCCGGCGCGCTGGAGATGATCCCGCACATCGAAGTGCGCAATCTCTCCGACGCGCTCGCAGAAGTCACGGCGCTCGGCTTCCAGACGATAGGGCTCGATTCCGATGGCCCGGTCGAGCTGGAAGCAAGCTTCACCGGCAAGAAAGTCGCGCTGGTCCTCGGCGCTGAAGGCAAGGGCCTGCGCCAGAAGACGCAAGAGACGGTCAACACGCTGGCGCGGCTCGACATGCCCGGCGTGATCAAATCGCTCAACGTTTCGAATGCAGCTGCGCTCAGCCTCTATGCCGCGCGCAAGGCGTTGTCGAAGTAAGACCATGGAGGCGGCTGCGCGCAGTGAAAGTCCGCCCCCGCGCATCTTTGTCAGCCTGACCACAATCCCCTCACGCATGGGCGGTCTCGCCCGCTGCATCGCGTCATTGGAAGCGCAGACACCGCCGCCCGAGCGGATCTTTCTGTGCGTTCCGGAAACTTACCGTCGCTTTGAAACACCCGATCCGTTGCCGTTCGCTGCGGCGGAGTTCGGCAAATCCGTCCAGATCATTCGCTGCAATGACGAGGGTCCGGGCACCAAGATTCTCGGCGCGCTGGACCATCTACCGACCGGGCCGGACGTGCTGCTGGTCCTTGTCGATGACGACGCAGCCTATGAGCCGCACATGCTGGCGACATTCGCCGAGGCTTACCGGACGCGCCCGGAGTCTGCCAGTTCCTTCTACGTCTACCGCTACAGGGGCATGGATGTCGGCCAAGGCAATGACGGCTTCGCCATTCCCGCACAGGCGCTCGGTGGCCTCAAGGCCTTCCATGACAATATCCGTGAACATCGCCATCTGTTCTTCGTCGATGACCTGTGGATCTCATTCTATCTCTGGATGAACAGCGTGCCGATCCAGAGCCTTGCTGCCAAAGCCGGGCCGACTGGCACCATCCGCCAAGTCTACAACGACATTGACGCCCTCAACGGACAAAAAGGCAAGTTCTCGCGAAAGCGCACAATGTTGCGCTCGATCTGGTATTTGCGGCTAAGGTTTGGGGTGGCGGGGTTGTGGATGCGACTGAGGGCGCAAGTTCGGGGGCAGTTTACTTAATTCATCTAACCCACTGTCAGAAAACGACATTTGCAAACTGAATTAACTAAACTGTCCCCGATATTCTCACTTCGCCCCGCTCCCCCAAGGCCCATGCTGGCCCGCTGCCCCGCCGTCCGTCCGCTCAAACCCGTGCGCGCCGAAAAAGTCGCGCTGGGCCTGGATGAGGTTGGCGACACCGCGGCCCTGCCTGTAGCTGTCAAAGTACCCAAGGGCTGACGACAGCGCCGGAAGCGGAATACCTGCCTCTGCGACAAGCGCGACTGTCTTGCGCAACGGACCGTGGCCCTGTTTCATCATCTTGATGAATTGCGGCGCGGTCAGAAGATTCACCGGCTTGTCCTTCTTGCGGTAGGAAGAGGCGATCGTGTCGAGGAACTGCGAGCGGATAATGCAGCCTGCCCGCCAGATTTTGGCGGTGGTTGCCATCGGCAGGTTCCAGGCGAATTCCTTTGAAGCTGCTTCCATCACTGCGAACCCTTGTGCATAAGCACAAATTTTCCCGGCAAACAGGGCAAGCTCCAGCTGGCGCAGAAACGCGGGCGTCGGCTTGGCGCGGAATTTGGTCTTCAGCGTGCCATAGGCCGCTTCCGCAGCAAGGCGCTCATCTTTGAACGAAGAAAGCGAACGCGCAGCAACCGCCGCTTCGATGGCTGTGGCGGGCACGCCCATCATCTGCGCCTCGATCACCGACCATTTGCCGGTGCCTTTTTGCCCGGCGCGGTCAACAATCATGTCGACCATGGCCATCTTGGACTTCGGGTCCGTGGCCTTAAGCACAGCAGCGGAAATTTCGATCAGATAGGAATTGAGCTTGCCCTTGTTCCACGTCTCGAACACCGCGCCGATTTCCGCCGCGCTCATGCCCGCGCCATCGCGCAGGATGCCGTAGATTTCGGAGATCATTTCCATGTCGGCATATTCAATGCCGTTGTGGATGGTCTTGACGAAATGACCGGCGCCGTTCTCGCCAAGCCATGCCGCGCAGGATTCACCCTTGAACTTGGCCGAGATGGCGCTCAGCACCGGCTCGACACGCGTCCACGATGATTTCTTGCCGCCGACCATGATCGAAGGCCCATGCCGCGCGCCCTCTTCGCCGCCGGAA
>JANMQE010000660.1:0-1555 GCA_031370195.1 Phyllobacteriaceae bacterium | reverse complement strand
AGCCCCATCACTATCATACATGCGATAGACACCGGGCTTGCCCGGCAGGCGGGTGACAAAATCCCGGATGAGATCAGCCCCCTCCAGCAACGGTTTTGACTCAGGTGATTGTGAATGCGGCAGAGATTCGGACATGGGCTGAATTTAAGGGCTTTCGAGCGCCAAACAATGGCAGCAGCGTCAAAGAATTTTGGCTCTTCCCGTTACCAGCAAAACCCTGTTAGCTTCACCTTAATCCAAACAGGGAGTATTTCAGAATGAAGTTGAGATCACTGGTCAAAACCGGGGCCGCCGCCGCCATGCTCATGGCCTCCACATCCTTCGCCATGGCCGAAAAAATCGTCGTCTCGAACTGGGATGGCTATATGCCAAAGGACATCGGCGAGAAGTTCAAAGCTGCCACCGGTATTGATCTCGAAGTCGCCGTTCACGCCACCAATGAAGAAATCATGGGCAAGGTCACAGCCTCTGGCGGCGAAGGATTTGACGTACTTTTCGTTTCCTCCCCCTTTGCCGAAGCCTTGAACAAATTGGGCCTGCTCGCCCCCATCGATGGCGCGAAAATCGCCAACTTGAAAAACCTCTACCCCGAAGCCACCAAACTCAGCCATGATCCCGGCAATACCTTTTCGGTTCCCTATGCCTGGGGCACCACGGGCCTCTGCTACCGCTCTGACCTTGTCAAAGGCACACCCGACAGCTGGGCCAACCTCCTCACCCCCGCTGCTGACGTAACAGGCAAAACCACCATGCTCGCCACCGACCGCTGGTTGATGTCGGCAGGTTTCCTCGCCAATGGCATGTCCGTCAACACGGTCGATCAAGCCAGCCTCGACAAGGTGCGTGATCAGTTGTCCGCTACCAAGAAAACCATGCTCGCCTATGACGACACTACATTCTATTCCAAGCTTGTGTCGGGCGAAGCCGTGTTGGTGCAAGCCTGGGACGGCTGGTGCAACTACGGCATCGCCCAGAACCCCGCCATCAAATATGTGATCCCCAAGGAAGGCTCTGATCTCTGGGTCGACACCATGGTGATCACAAAAGCCGCGAAGAACCCGGAAGGTGCCGCCAAGTTCATCGACTTCCTCATGTCAGCTGACAACGGCAAATGGGTGGTGGAAAACATCATGTATAAGACGCCCAACAAAGCGGGGATGGACGCCATCGACAAGACCATGCTGACGACGTATCCCAACATGGCCTACGCCCCTGCGGACTTGTTGAAGTATGAGCAACTGCGCGATCTCGGCGAAGGCATGAAGGCGTTCTCCAAAACCGTGTCGGAGATCATGGCGGCGAAGTAACTGGGCTGTGTCCCCTCATCCGGCCTTCGGCCACCTTCTCCCGCCAAGAGGGGCGGGAGAAGGCCAAAACAATTGCCTTCTCCCATTTCTTCCAATGGGAGAAGGTGCCCAAAAGGCGGCTGAGGGGCCGCGCGTGACCCCGTGACCCTCCCACCCCGCCTCACATGGGGCCTCATTGCACCCGGCCTTGTCTGGCTGCTGGTAATGATGGTCATCCCAATCCTTTTGTTCTTCGTGCACGCCTTCTT
>JANMQE010000596.1:0-2306 GCA_031370195.1 Phyllobacteriaceae bacterium | reverse complement strand
GCGGGCCGCCGAAAGGGGCGCAAGGCAGCGCCCAGCCGCTTTCGCTATCGCCCAGGACGTCGGGCACTTTGGCCTTGATGCGCCCAAGCGCTGCCTTGAGGTCGCCGCCGGTGTGCCTTGCGACATCGCCTCGCTGCCATTTCCACGCTTTGCACAGCAAATCATTGGCATCCATCGGGCCGAAATAGGCACGCATGACACCATTGATGAAATCACGTTCCGATGACATGCCGAGCAGCGTGTTCCAGCGCTTCGTCTCGTAAAACTCCGTGCTCCAGCCC
This sequence comes from Phyllobacteriaceae bacterium, assembly GCA_031370195.1. Classification (GTDB taxonomy): domain Bacteria; phylum Pseudomonadota; class Alphaproteobacteria; order Rhizobiales; family Rhizobiaceae; genus JANMEX01. The sequence continues at coordinate 2,025 of JANMQE010000596.1, read as the reverse complement.
ATGACAGCAAAGAGCTTGGCTTGCCGGCTCAGCCCTTCGCGGACATCGGAGCTCTTCTCGTACCAGCCGTTGTTCCAGGCAGGATCTGACGTGACCGCTTCGATCAGCGTTTCTGTGAACAGGAAATCGTGGAACGTGTTCTGTGCGGTCGCCGCCATGATCGCCGCGCGCTTGACGAAATCGGGGAACCGCACCGCCCATTCATAGGCCTGCTGCCCGCCCATGGAGCCGCCGAATATCAGGGCAAGCTGCGTCAGGCCGAACAGATCGGTCAGCATGCGGTGCTGCGCGACGACATCGTCGCCGATGCGAATCTTCGGGAAGTTGGCCATGTTTTGCGGGGCAGGCGTGTTATGCGGCGAACTGGAAAGGCCGCCGCCGATCTGGTCGATGATGATGATGAAGTATGTCTCGGGATTGAGTGCATGCTGCGCGCCGACGTAGACGTCTTCCATCACTTTGCCCGTCCCGGAATACCAGGTGGTCACCAGAATGGCGTTGTCCTTTGCGGCGTTCAGCGTGCCGAAGGTCCGGTATGCCAGTTTGCAGTTGCGAAGCGTTTCGCCATCTTCCTCGAGCACCAGGTCGCCCAGCGCGTAGAGCTGATAGGAGCCGTGATACACGGCTGAATAAAAGTCATTGTCAATCATTGCGTCCTCCGAAAGGTTAACTCCCCAAACCGCAGCCGCGCCTTTGACACTCCCATCATGGGCGCTTTGACCGGCTCCGTGAGCCCGCCGGTTTGTCACTTTGCTTAGTTAAATCGAACTAAATTATTTCTCAAGTGGCGCAGGCCCAGATTCTTGCATCGGAACGACCAGGCGGACAAAAGCTTCTGGATTTGGTGAAATTGTATGAAAATCCGCCAATTTCACTCATTATTTGATCGAACTTCCAGCATCCCCGTCAAGAGATTGCATAGCCAGCAAGGAAATTTTTGAACCCCGCTTGCGCTCAGTGTTTAGTTGTGTTTAGTAATGCTGACAGAGAGGGTGGTCGTGCATCTGCCCGATCAGTGTCTGTCGCTCAAGCCCGGAGAAGCTTGGACGATGCGTCAGGGAGGAATTCAAATTGCATCTCGTTGTGAAGCCGAAGCTTGTCGTCGAGAACGCGACAAAACTTTATGAGACAAAATCAGGCCATGTCCACGCCCTGGACAATGTCTCCTTGTCCGTCAATGACGGCGAGTTCATTTCGGTTGTCGGGCCGTCCGGATGTGGAAAGACGACGCTGCTCTGGTCGATGACCGGACTGCACAGTCTGACCAGCGGAACGATCAGGCTGGACAATGAGATCATCACCAAGCCGCACCGGCAGATCGGCATGGTGTTCCAGAACGCCAATCTCCTGCCATGGCGGAATTTGCAGAAGAACATCGAGCTGCCGTTTGAAATCAGCGGCACCAAGCCGGATCAGGCCCGCATTGAGGCGTTGCTGGAGCGGGTGGGCCTTGGCGGCTTCGGCAACAAAATGCCGGGCGAGCTTTCAGGCGGCATGCAGCAGCGGGCATCGATCGTGCGGGCGCTTTCCTACAATCCGTCTGTGTTGATGATGGATGAGCCATTTGGTGCACTCGATGCGTTCACCCGCGAAGAGATGAACACGCTGGTCGAGGAAATCTGGCTTGAGACCAAGAAGACCATTGTCTTCATCACGCACAGCATTCCCGAAGCCATTTTCCTGTCGAGCAAAGTCTATGTGATGAGCGCGCGTCCGGGCCGCATGTCGAAGGTCTATGACATCCCGTTCCCGCGCCCGCGCTCGCTCGACATTCTCGAGACCAAAGAGTTTTTTGACCTTGTCAATGAGATCAAGCACGAAATTCAGCACCAACCCGGCTCGAAGCCAAAAGTAAGGGCGGCAGCTTAAAATGAGCGACAAGATTTTGGGCGACACGATCCCCGACATCGGCAGTGGTTCTGCGCACGGCGGTGCCGTATCGGCGCTGTCCTCCGGTGTTGGCATTCAATCCACCAAGGAAGTGATCGCGATCATCGCGGTTGCGGTGTTCATGATCGGCGGGGC
>JANMQE010000589.1:0-2584 GCA_031370195.1 Phyllobacteriaceae bacterium | reverse complement strand
CGGTCCAGCCAAGGCTTGTATTTGCGGGCCATCGCCTGACCGTTTTCGGCGGAGCGCTCATGCACGCGGTTGTCGAAATAGTCCCAGACCGGCGCCTTGAACTCCGGCTGTGTGCGCGCCTTTTCAAGGACGACGGGGTCGATCTCTTCAATTCCGGCAAAGGCAGCGCGGTAAGTGGCGGCTGTGATGCCATTTTTGGCGGCAACATTGGCAAAGCTTGCGATGAAGCCGCGAAACCCGGCGTCTGCGCTTGCTGAAAGCGGCATGAACGCTCCCGCAATCAGCGAGGCGGCACCAGCCAGAATGCTGCGACGGGTAATAGTATCATGCTGCATGGCGACCATCCTTTTTTGTATTGCGAATCTTGACCAATCATCGCTTGGCCGGGTTAGGATTTGGTTTACCATGTTTCGATCAATCCCGGAAAAGCGAGGCTTTCGGCAGAGTTCATCAAAATGACAATGCCCGCCATTATCTGAATCTCAAATCTGTCGTGAAAGTGTTCAGCCAAGAACAAGGACAAAGGCATATGAGCGCAGCCCCGCACAAAATCCGCAAAGCCGTGTTTCCGGTGGCTGGCCTCGGGACGCGGTTCTTGCCCGCGACGAAGGCTATACCGAAGGAGATGCTGACTGTCGTCGACAAGCCGGTTATCCAATATGTTGTGGACGAGGCGCGGGAAGCGGGCATTGAGCATTTCATCTTTGTCACCGGGCGCAACAAGGGTGTGATCGAGGATTATTTCGACGTTCAGTTCGAGCTTTACAACACGCTGGCCGAGCGGGGCCGGGATGAAGAACTGGCGCGCTTGCAGCGCATCCAGCCGGCCCCCGGCACGACATCCTTCACGCGCCAGCAGGTTCCGATGGGGCTTGGACACGCCGTCTGGTGTGCGCGGGATCTGGTTGGCAATGAACCGTTTGCGCTGTTGCTGCCAGACATGATCATGCAGGCCGAGCAGGGCTGCCTCAAGGAAATGGTCAAGCTCTATAACGAGACCGGCAACAACATCATTGCCGTGCAGGAGTGTGATCCGGCCGAGACGCACAAGTATGGCATTGTCGGGCGTGGAGACGATGCAGCATCCGGGTTTCGCATCAATGGCATGGTTGAAAAACCCAAGGCCGGCACTGCGCAATCCAATCTTTACATCAATGGCCGCTACATTCTTCAGCCTGAGATTTTCAACTATCTGGAAACGCAGGAGCGCGGCACCGGAAACGAAATCCAGCTGACGGACGCGATGCTCAAGCTGATGAATGACCAGCCGTTCTACGGCAGTCATTTCACCGGGCGCACATTTGATTGCGGATCAAAAGAAGGCTTTGTCGAGGCCAATCTGGCATTTGCGCTGTGGCGGCCGGATTTGCACGATCACATTGTCGCCACTGCCCTCGAATTGCTTGCCAGTACGTCGCCGATGGAACGCCGAAAGTCTGGCCGTTAGAGCCGGGCTGAACATCCACTTTGATGGCCAACTGGAGCAATTTTCTGCGCTTCCGGTGCTCACATACAAGAGTATGCTCCGCCAAAGAATCCCCGCCCTTAAGTCCCAAGGGACTGGCGGGGACCCCATGCTTCTTGAAAATCACGCCATTTGACTCATCAAACTGAATTTTCAGCCAATCTCTTTGACCTCAGCGCCGCAGCGTCACACCGAGATAGACGCTAGAAGCGCCATAGGCGCGGGTGGGATCATCGTTCAGCACCTGCTCATGGCGCACCCTGCCATTGATGCCGGTGTAGCGGTTCATCCACCAAGTCAGGCCAGCCTCGCCCGACAGAATCGTGTCACGGGGGGTGCTGTTCTCGTAAGTTCGCCAGCCTGTACCAAGCGCCAGACTTGCTTCGAGATTGTCGCGAAGCGCGTGCGTCAGGTTGGCATTTGCTGAGTATAACACAGAGCCGGAGGACGTGGACAAAGTTGATCCTTCGACGGTGGTTGCAAGGGTGAGCGCGACATTGGTGCCGCGTTGCGGCGACCAGTTCATGGTTCCGCGAAGGTCGAGCCCGGACACGTCCGACAGAGTGACATCGTCGATGTCTTCCGTCAGCCAGCCGGCTGCAAATTCGCCGGACAGTTTTTCACCAAGGTTTGCGGCGACGCCCACGCGGGCACCATAGCGGTTTGCCGAGCGCGCCAGACCATTGGAGTCGATCTTGTTGTCGTAAAGCCTTCGTCCGGCCTCGACTTCGACAAACGGTGTCAACACCGGCGAGAGGTCATAGCTGCCACGCAAGGTCAAAGAGGCAAACGTGTTGTTGCGGTCATCCTGCGGAACCGAGACGCCGGATGAATCAGTGGCATCACCATAGGATTGGCGCGTGACCTGGCCCGTGGCAGTCAGACCGATGAGCCCCGGATCGTAGGTGGCACCAAGACTGGCGCGCAAAGTATCAAGGTCGGGGCGAGTGAACGGGCCGGGGATCAGCACAGGTGCGGTGGCCGATTCTGTCGAGCGATCCCAACTGGCTCTGGCGTTGAGCTGCAATGCTGTCGAGACGTCGAGTTGCAGGTCTGCAGACAGCCCGAAGGCCGGTTCGGAAAGATCCTCACCCGAGACGGATTTGCGGAAACCGCCTG
>JANMQE010000581.1:0-2430 GCA_031370195.1 Phyllobacteriaceae bacterium | reverse complement strand
TGTCTGCTGCGGTCAAATCAACCAGCGGCTTGATGCCCGCCTGCTTTTTGCCCTCGTCGATGGATAAGACTACGCCCACGCCCGCACTCCCGAATTTTCTGCACTTTAGGAAAGGCTTTACCGCTACTCAAGCGGCGAAATGGCGCGGGCGGCGTGACAATCCGTCAAAGTGCGTCAGATTGAACGATTATTTTCTGTTCGCCTTGCTTCTCGGCGCGAGGCTTGCCACATCGGACGGATGATTGAACTTGTCCGCACCAATGACGCTGTGATCATTTCGTTTGTGTGCTCGCTCCTGAAGGATGCGGGGATCGGGCATTTTGTGGCCGATACAAATATGAGCATCTTTGAAGGATCGCTTGGCATCATTCCGCGCCGGATCATGGTGGACCGGGATTGCGAGGCGCAGGCGCGGCGGCTGGTGAAGGACGCCGGGATCGAGCATGAACTCAAGTCCTGAACCAATTGCGCAGACGGTTGACGCGTTTCATCGCGGCGGCTTTGTGCTGGTGCAGCCGAAGGGCGCGGGACACCGCTCGGGCATTGATTCGATGGTGCTTGCGGCGGCTGTCCCTGCCGGATTTGCCGGGCGGGTCGCCGATCTTGGCGCCGGTGCGGGGGCGGCGGGGCTGGCTGTGGCGGCGCGGTGCGGGAGTGCGCAAGTCACCCTTGTCGAGAATGATCCGGCGATGGCGGCGTTTGCGCGCAAGACCATGGAACATGAGTCAAATCAGCCGCTTGCGGCAAGGCTTTCACTGATTGAATCGGATGTGACACTGAGCGGCAAACAGCGCGTGGCGGCGGGGCTGCGCGACAATGCGTTTGACTTTGCGATCATGAACCCGCCGTTCAACAGTGCCCTCGACAGACAGACGCCGGACGCTGTGAAGGCTGGCGCGCATGTGATGCAGGACGGGCTGTTTGAGGCGTGGCTGCGCACCAGTTCAGCGATCGTGAAGCCGGGCGGCGGCGTGGCGCTGATTGCGAGGCCGCAGTCGCTTGGCGATATTTTGGTCGCGATGGCGGCTCGCTTTGGCACGCTGCGTATTGTGCCGGTGCATCCGCGCGCCGACGAACCTGCCATTCGCATCATTGTCACGGGCGTCAAGGGTAGCCGCGCGCGCCTGTCACTGGAGCCGCCACTGGTGCTGCACGGGGCGAGCGGGAATGCGTTTTTGGCGCGGGCGGTGGCGATTGTGAACGGGGAGTGCGGGCTGTTTGAGCTAGCGCCTGACAAGTGACACAAATCAAATCGTAGCCATACAACTGGATTGTATATCTGCAGTTGAATGGACTACTGTAGATAAACAGATTCGCAACATGTCGAGGTCGAAGCGATGGGTCGGTATTTGCTCGCTGCATTATTTGTGCTGACCGGATGCACAACCTCGCAAGAGAGCGTAACAGGGCCAAGTGGAGGCATTGTTCATCAAGCCAAATGCAGCGGCAGTCCAAATGGCTGCCTAAATGAAGCTGGGAAGACCTGCGCCGGACCATATCAGGTGCTCGCGAGTTCAAGTAATGCTGGGGGCCTTGTTGCAGATGTTCTTCCTGGCCCAGTAACATGGTATAATATGAGCTATCAGTGTGGTCCATCGGACGGCAAAATGCCAAGCTTTGATTTCCGCGGTGCAGTTTACCGAGCGCCAGTCCAAACGACAACAACGTGCAATAAATTTGGCCAGTCGGTGACTTGCCGGAGCTATTAGTTAGCTGCAGGTGGTGCGTGCAATGAACGAGAAGTTTTATGACTTGGACCTTGCAAGCATGCTCAAGACAGATGAAGCGACAGAGGTTTTTCTGGCGGATGCCTTTGAAACCGGTGATGCGCGACATATCGCCAGCGCACTGGGCATTGTAGCCCGGGCCAAGGGCATGACGACAGTTGCCCGCAAGACCGGGCTCGCACGGGAACAGCTTTATAAATCTCTCAGCGAAGCGGGAAATCCGACACTTGAAACAACACTTGCCGTGATGAAGGCAATTGGCTTTGAAATGCAGGGCAAAAGACGCGTTGCCTGACACTGCAGCAAATGCAGCGCGCTCCGTATTTTGTAGGACAAGGTCGGAAGCGGGAGGCGGGAATAGTTCCTGTCATTTGAGTCGGCACTTATGCTGAATAGGGCGACCCTGAACGCGTTTTTGGCGTGGGCGGCGGCGATTGTGAATGGGGAGTGCGGGCTGTTGGCGCGCTTTGACGGCTGATCCATCCGATTTCGCCTTGCGCCGCCGCAATTGCCGACTACATGACATTTTCATTCAACCGGAACATGCCCCAGTGAAACGCCTGATTGCCCGCTATATGCCTGCCCGTCTTACGCCTGCCCGTTTTCGCTCAGAAGCGGTGGAGATACCTGTCGTCCGGCTTTCCGGTTCGATCATGACGGGCGGGTCGCAGTTTCGGCCGGCGCTTAATCTCAGCTCGGTATC
>JANMQE010000799.1:0-3843 GCA_031370195.1 Phyllobacteriaceae bacterium | reverse complement strand
CTTTTTGGCATCCGTGCCGGAAAGAAGGAAACGGGGCTTTAACTTGCAGGCAAATGGCTTGAGGACGGGCGGAATGACCAATTTGATGATTTCTCTCCGCTGCGGAATTGTGGCGTCTGTTGTTGCGCTGGCTGGTTGCGTTTCCAATCCCGGCGGCGAAATTGCCACGTCCATCGACCGCGCGCAGGGGTCCAGCGAGAATATTTCGTCGCTGTCAGACGCCATTGCGCAAAACCCGTCCGACCCCGATGCCTATAATGTCCGTGGCGCAGCTTTGGGCCGCGCCGGCCGTTACCGCGACGCGCTGTCAGATTTCAATACAGCACTTCAGTTGAAGCCGGATTTCCATCAGGCCTATGCCAACCGCGCGCTGGTCTATCGTTTCATGGGCGATCTCGGCAACGCCGCAAGCGACTATAACCGCGCCATCCAGCTCAATCCGCAATATGACACCGCCTACATCGGTCGCGGCAATCTTTACCGCAAGGCCGGCCGCACCAATGAGGCGTTCAAGGATTTCGAGCAGGCCATCCGCTTGGATACGACCGACCCGCGCGCCTATCACAACCGCGGCCTGATCTACCAGTCACGCAAGCAGCATGACTATGCCATCGCCGATTTCGCCACCGCCATCTCGCTTGATCCGCAAGCACCTGAGCCTTACAACGGCCGCGGCGTGTCCTATTTTGCGCTCGGGCAGGTCGACAACGCGTTTGACGACTTCAATCAGGCGCTCAAGCTGAATGACAAACTCGCCGAAAGCTGGGCCAATCAGGCGCTGGTCTACGAACAACGCGGCCAATTCGCCAAGGCAACCAAATCCTACCAGCGCGCAGTCATCCTCGACCCCAATTACGGCCCGGCGCAGGCAGGCCTGTCCCGAACGCGCGGCAGACCGGACCAGGCAGCACAGGCTGCCCCTGCCGCGCAAGCTGCTCCTCTGCAATAGCATTTCAGGTTTGTCCCTTGGCTGACAAGGCGCTGATAATCCTCGCCCACCCGGCCCGGAAGAGCCTGAGCCGCCTGTTTGCCGACGATGCAAAGCGTGCCCTTGTGGCCGCTGGGTCAGAAGTCACGCTCATCGATCTATACGCCGAAAATTTCGATCCATCCCTGACCGAAGCTGAGCGCGCCGGTTACTACAGCCAAACGCCTGAGAATTCAGCCATCACCGGTCACGCAGCAATGTTGATGGCAGCGTCAACATTGGTCCTTGTCTTCCCAACCTGGTGGTTTGGCCTGCCCGCCATTTTGAAAGGCTGGATTGACCGCACATTCGCCCCCGGCATGGCCTTTGACCATGCGCGCGATTTCGGGCCGATAACCCCGCGCCTGACCAATCTCAAACGCGTTGTCGTCATCACAACCCTCGGCTCCCCTGCATGGATAGACTGGCTGATCATGCGCCGCCCCGTGCGCCGCATACTCAAAACAGCCATCTTCGGCCTCTGCGCACCGAAGGCTAAGTTTCAGATGCTGTCGCTTTATCGGGCGGAAAAGACTAAACGCGGTCAGCTTGACGCATTTCGCCGACGCATACGGAGGACAATGCCCGGATTGGTCAGTTCAGCGCTCCAACATGTCTAACAGCGTTGCTACGACCGCCTGTAGTCGCGGAAGCAGGTCATTGGCAATTGCCCAAACCCTTTCATGACTCACGCTCGCATAGCCATGAATAAGCAGATTACGAAATGCGATTATGCGCTCGAGATCAGGAACCTTCTTGGCCAGTGCTTGGTCAGCCTTGAAGAGATTGTTCAGTGCCTCGCCTATGATCTCAAATTTGCGTTCGACAGCAGAATGAACCATCGGAGAAGCGACATATGCTTCAAACTCCATATCAGAAATAAAGCTCTGGATCGCGGCAGCAGCGTCAAGAACATCAAACAGGTATGCACGCGGGTCATGATCCATAGACGAGTTCAGACGTTCGCTTAATGCTGCCCATGATATAAGGATTGTGGATGGCACCGGGTTCAACCAAATCAACCCCCCGACCAAGCAGTGCGGAAAGTTCGTCCCTGAGACCGAAATATTCCTCAAGTGGCCCCTTCATCGCAGGACGATGAAACTCCACCAGAAAATCGGCATCACTTGATGCGGGCTCGAAATCAAACGCGCGAGCCGCAGAGCCAAAGACCTCCAGCCTCTTCACTCCATACCGGCGGCAAACAGCCTTGATCTCTGCTGAGTGATCAGAAATAGCGATATGCATCATGTCACCTGACAATTTCCGAAGTCATCACGCATGCTGCACCACATCCGCAGCTATTGGCAATCTGCCTTCAAAACATCACCGATCCAGCGCCTTCACAATATCATCGGTCATCTTCTTCGCATCGCCGAGCAGCATCATCGTGCCGTCCTTGTAGAACAGCGAATTGTCGATGCCGGCGTAGCCCGATGCCAGTGACCGCTTGACGAACAGGCATGTGCCAGCCTTGTCCACGTCCAGAATCGGCATGCCATAGATCGGCGAAGACTTGTCATCGCGCGCCGACGGGTTGGTCACGTCGTTTGCGCCGATCACAAACGCCACATCGGCGCTGGCGAACTCGGAGTTGATGTCTTCCAGCTCGAACACTTCGTCATAAGGCACATTGGCCTCGGCGAGCAGCACATTCATGTGCCCCGGCATGCGGCCTGCCACGGGGTGAATGGCATACTTCACCTCAACACCATTGGCCTTAAGCTTGTCGCACATCTCGCGCAGCGCATGCTGCGCCTGTGACACCGCCATGCCATAGCCGGGCACAATGATCACCTTAGAGGCGTTCTTCATCAGGAACGCGGCATCGTCCGCCGAACCTTGCTTGACCGGCTTGTTGGAATTGTCCTCGCCGCTGCCGCCAATCACCGTCTCGCCGCCGAAGCCGCCGAGAATGACCGAGATGAACGAACGGTTCATGCCCTTGCACATGATGTAGGACAGGATCGCACCGGATGAACCGACCAGCGCGCCGGTGATGATCAGTGCCAGATTGCCAAGTGTGAACCCGATGCCCGCAGCCGCCCAGCCCGTATAGGAGTTGAGCATCGAAACGACCACCGGCATGTCCGCGCCGCCAATCGGGATGATCATCAACACGCCAAGCGCCAGCGACACGGCAACGATCAGCCAGAACACAAAGTGGCTTTCGGTCATCACCAGAAGCGCGACCAGAACCACCAGCGCAATGCCAAGCCCGGCATTCACGAAGTGCCGCATCGGCAGCATTATCGGCTTGCCGGACATGCGCCCGTCGAGTTTGAGGAATGCGATGATTGAGCCCGTAAAGGTCACCGCGCCGATGGCAACACCGAGCGACATTTCAACCAGCGCCTGACCATGGATGGAGCCAACCGCGCCAATGCCAAAACTTTCCGGCGCATAAATCGCAGCCGCCGCAACCATTACGGCGGCAAGGCCGACCAGCGAATGGAACGCCGCAACCAGTTGGGGCATCGCAGTCATCGGAATTTTGCGCGCAATATAGGCACCCGCGCCACCGCCAATGCCAAGCCCGGCGAGGATCAGCGCAAAACTGCCAAACGACAGCCCGGTCAGAAACAGCGTCGTGACAATGGCAATGCCCATGCCGATCATGCCATACTGATTGCCCTGACGGCTGGTGGTCGGGTGCGAAAGGCCGCGCAGCGCCAGAATGAACAGGACGCCGGAGACGAGGTAAAGGAAGGCAGCAAAGCTGGCTGACATGAAAAACTGACCTTACTTTTCTTTTTTCTTGTACATCGCCAGCATCCGCTGGGTGACAAGAAAGCCGCCGAAAATATTCACCGATGCAAGCACCAGCGCGATGAAGCCGAACAGTGTCGCCGTGCCGGATAGCGAAAGCCCGACCG
>JANMQE010000103.1:0-2445 GCA_031370195.1 Phyllobacteriaceae bacterium | reverse complement strand
CATGGCAGCTGTTCGCCTCAAGCGCCGTCCCAAAGGCAACAGACGCAGACCAAAGCCCTGCCAGTCCCCTGCCCTTTGCGCCTCCAGCGCCGCGTCGAGTATCTTGACGATGTCGCGGATGTGGACCGAGATTTCATCGCGGAGACGCCGGCAAAGCGCCTCTTCCGCCTTCACCGCGTCTTCCAAAGCAAAAATTTCCGCCGCCCGTAGCGCCAGCGGCCCAAGATCAAAGCCGAACGCCGCCTCAATTTGCCCCGTATCTCCCCGCCTGGCGTAACGCTTGCCGTTCGGGCTGTCCCGCCGCGCCACAAGCCCGGCGCTCACCAGCGCGGCGATATGGCGGCGCAGCGTCGCATCGGCCATGCCTGCGGTACGGCGCGACAGTTCGGCATTGGACGGAAACACGATCTGGTCGGCCGCAAGATCAATGGTCCGGCCCGGAAGCACCGACAACAGCGCCGTCAGGACTGCAATGGTCCGGTCGGACAAGCCCAGCCGGTGCCGCGCCGCGCCGAGCGCGTTGACCAGTTTCCACTTGTCCGCCCCGCTTGTGTCATTGCCGGCATCGCCCGCTTTCACCGCCTCGCGGCGTTCGTGGAGCCGGTGATTGAGTGAAAACAAGGCAGCATTCATCGGCGCGCCGCCAAACGGCGTCGTTGCAAAAGTTCCGGTCATGAGTTCCTCGCCTGTCTTCAGGCAACAAAGCACCGTCAGCCGAATTTGCACTCGACTCTTGACAGGATTCGCGGAAAGTGATTCTCATGGATTGCTACATCGAATGAGGGCTTCCGGAATGGTGACGTTTCGGGGGCCTTTTTTATGCCTTCAGACTGTCCTTTCAGGGTTGATGGTTTTTAACGCAACACTCCATCCGGCAAACGCCACGCGCCGGACCGGCAAAAATCTATGAATTCCCGCTGCGGTATTGCCCCGCCAACGTTTTCAAATTCTCCTCAAGCCACTTGGCAAACCCGGCGTCGGCGACATCAAACCGTGCGCCCTCGCCTGACCTGGTCACGGCAATGCTCAAACCCTCCGCCTTCACAAGCCGCGCCACAGGCTTTGTCTTCACCTTGCGCGACAGCCGGTTGAACAGCATCTGAAAGCGCCTGTCCGAATCGGCAACAAGAAACGTTTCGCTGCCGGTTTCATCTTCGGCCTTGATCTTGGCCGCATCCTTGGTCAGCAATTCTCCCAGCGCCATCCATCGTGGCCGCCCGGCCTTGGGCGCAGGGCCGATGGCGCGGGCGATGTGCACAGGGATCGCCTCCGCGACCTGAATAAACCGTGACATCCCGGTCTTGTCGACCCCCAGCGCCTCCATTGCCGCCGCGCGCTCAACGCCCGCGTCCACCATCCCCTTGGCAAACAGCGCCTTTTCGATGAACGACAGATCGCGCCGCTCGGAGTTTTCCTTGCCTTGCGCCAGAAGCAGCGCCGCGTCGGTGAGCGGCCGGACAATCGCCTTGATGGCAATGCCCAGCTCCGTTGCGGCCTTGATACGACGGTGGCCGTAAGCGGACTGATAGCGCCCGTTCGCCTCCGGATGGGCGCGCACCAGCACCGGCACCTGCTGCCCGCCCGCCCTGATGCTCGCCACCAGCCCGGCAAACGCCTCGTCATTGTGCGCACCGTCGCTCAGCCGGTCGGCATATGGCGACGGGTCGATCAGCTCCGGCGCAATCTCGATGATGCGCTCGCCCTCGCCCAAAACTTCCTTCAGCGCGCGCGCCTCGTCAATCTCGCGCTGCAGCCCGGTGAGTGAAAGCCCCATCGCCTTGACAGCACCGGACGCCGCCCGCACCGGCGCAGCCTCGGCTGCTGGCGTGACAGACAGCGGCTCAAACATGCTTTTCAGCTGATCCTTGCGACTCACCATGATACGTTCTCCCTTGGCGCGCAGGATAATGCAGTTGAAATGGGGGTGGATAGATTATGCACAAAGCCGCCTTTTGCTTCTCCCCGCAAATAGCGGGGGTCCGCAGGACGGGCGAGACCCGTAGCTCGCCCCGGCAGTGGCACGCAGCGCCGGACGAGGGGCAGCGCCGAGATTTGGGCGAAGGGCGCAGTCGCAGAAATGGATTGCTCGCCGTGTTGCCATACCCCCCTCATCTGCCTGTCGGCATCTTCTCCCCGCAGGAAATGCGGGGAGAAGACAGCTCACCATCGGCGGTGCGCACCTTGCATGCTCATGTTTTGGCTCAGTTAATTTTGCCAAGGCGCAGGGTTTTGCGAAAGTTGACAGCTGTCAACTTTGGGACTGTGGGGATGTCGGTATGACTGGTGGTTGGAACCTTCGACCCCTGGCGCTGCCCCTCATCCGGTGCTGCGCGCCACAGCCGGGGCGAGCCACGGGTCTCGCCCGTCCTGCGGACCCCCGCAAACGGCAGGGAGAAGTTAAAGGGCGACGCATGGGTGGTGCTTAGAAGGCCAAGGGGCCGATGT
>JANMQE010000553.1:0-2028 GCA_031370195.1 Phyllobacteriaceae bacterium | reverse complement strand
TGAGCATCCGCATGTTGTCGGCATCGACTTTCTCGAAGTCGCGCCGCTGCCGGGCGTGCAATTGCTGTTGATGGATTTTCTCGATGACGCAGCGCCGCAAGCCGTGCTGGACGCGTTGAAGGGCATGCCCGATGTCGTGCTGTCCGATATGGCGGCACCGACGACAGGCCACCGCCGGACCGATCACATGCGCACGATGAACCTGTGCGAAATCGCCGCCCAGTTCGCCATCGACAATCTAAAGCCCGGCGGACATTTCCTGTCCAAGACTTTTCAGGGTGGCACGGAAAACACGGTGCTCGACCTGTTGAAACGCAACTTCAAATCCGTCCACCACGTCAAACCGCCAGCCTCGCGGCAGGAATCGGTTGAGCTCTATATTTTGGCCAAGGGGTTCAAGGGGCGGGAAACGAGCGCCGTAGCTGACGAAGCGGAGACGTTTTAACCTCTCCCGCTCGCGGGACCCAAAGGACGCGAGAGACCGGTGGCTCGCGCCGTACGTGTCGGCGCATTGAGGTCTTCCCTTCTCCCCGCAAGAGGCGGGGCGAAGGACAGTGGTCATCATTGCCACACCCGGTTTCCCGTCTGGCCATTTCAAAGAACTTGGGAAACAGGGTGCATGGTCCTGCCTCTGACTGTATTAAGTGTATGACGTCGCCACACACCCTGTCCGGTGTTTTTGCACTGACAATGCCATAGCGCGCGCCGTAGTCGCAAGCATCGCTCCAGCATCTGGCTCAGGGCTCATCACCCGCGACAAGAATCCGACCCCCCGCCACCAAAGCAACGGCCTTTGCCACGTTGACCCGGATCATGACCCTTGCGTCACTCAAATTGGTCCACTGGACCAATTTCTTTTGCTGACGCAAAAACGTTACTCACCCTTTGCAAAGAGCGTGGGGATTATGCGGGAGGTGGCGGGTCTGTGGAAAGTTTGGACAAGAAAAAGCGGCAGGATCAACAAATTCAATGAGTTAAATCGAAAAAGGGCGAGGACAGGCTCTCACCCACAAACAAAAAGACCGGGCTTTCGCCCGGCCTTTCAATTCCGCTTAAACTGCACCAGTGCCAGTACATCCGTGGTCACCGGGAGTTTTCAGATTTTTCAGCATCACCCGTGCATGGTTAACGAAACGTTAACGCGCCGGATTTTGATGCTTAGAGAGCCTGAAGCTGACCAGCAGACATCTTGCCCGAACGAGCATCACGCTCGGATTCGAACGAAAGCTTCTGGCCTTCGTTGATCGTGCGCAGACCTGCGCGCTCGACAGCGGAGATGTGGACGAATACGTCCGCGCCGCCGTTGTCAGGCTGAATGAAGCCGAAGCCTTTGGTGGAATTGAACCATTTAACTGTACCAGTGGCCATGACGAACCCTTTCGATGGTATTGAAGAATGTGACGCACGACATGCGCGCCACGGTGGTTTTCGAATTTTGAAGGGGATTTTCGTACAGGAGCGTTTTACCGCTGGCAGCAACAAAGATCAGTCAAACAAGCTTCGATCCCGCTGATATGGGCGTACATGAATGAATTGTCAAGTTTTGCTTTTGGACACTGTGACTTGCCGCGTTTTTGGGTGGCCGAAAAAAGCGGGGAATGGCCGGATTCCCCGCCTTCCCAATGCAGAACAATGGTGTTAGACGCCACCGTCAATCCTCAATGGCCGGAAGCGGGCCGGTGCTTTGTTTGCACCGTCGAACGCGTTTATCAAAGGAATGACCATGGCAATCATCCGCGAAACAGTCACCGGCGCGCACGCTCTGACATTTGATGACGTGCTCTTGCAGCCCGGCCATTCGGAAGTGATGCCCGGCCAGACTGACCTGCGCACAACAATTGCCAAAGACATCGACCTCAACATCCCGATCATTTCATCGGCGATGGACACTGTAACCGAATCGCGCCTTGCCATCGCCATGGCACAGGCCGGTGGCATCGGCGTGATCCACCGCAACCTCGACCCGGAACGGCAAGCCGAAGAGGTGCGTCAGGTCAAGAAGTTTGAAAGCGGCATGGTGGTCAATCC
>JANMQE010000544.1:0-10125 GCA_031370195.1 Phyllobacteriaceae bacterium | reverse complement strand
CCTTGAAACCGGCTGAGCGGTGCGGATGATTGATCGTCTTCGCCTTCTTCTGTATCGCCGCAACCAGTGACCGCGCGAACCTGACAGAAAACTGCATCGTTTCACGGCGCGTAAGGTCAATCAGGATATCAGCGACATTTGGATCTTCGACATCCGTGACCACACCGCCAATCGCGTCTGACAGGTTTTCCTGCTGCGCCAGCGCGTGTGCCACGTCATCGGACGCCTTGTCTGAAAGCGTATAAACGGTGGCGCCACGGAGCGAGTTGTCACTCGTGGTATCTGCATGGATCGAGATGAGCAGCGAAGCATTCAATTGCCTCGCGATCCGGACCCTTTCGTCCAATGCTATGAACCGGTCATCTTCACGCGTCATGAAAACCTTCACCCCGGGAAGCAAATCAAGCCGCGCCTTCAACTCGCGGCCAAAGGCCAGCGTAAGTGTCTTTTCTACAGCGCCATGAATTCCTTTGGCGCCGCCATCTATGCCGCCGTGGCCGGGATCAATGACGATGACGAATTCATTGGTGGCGCCCGAATTGCCTATTCTGTCGCCTTTGCCGCTGGTAACGGACGCGGTGGTTTCTGTCTGCGCAGCCAGCGACGTTTCAAACGCTGCGGCCTTGGTCGCTTTCACGTCGATCGACAAAGTGTAGCGTTTGCCATCCGGAGACGGCGTAATTTGTGGAGCAGACGCTGCGAAAGGACCACCGATCACCATGACAATTCTGGACCGACCGGCCTGTATCAAGCCAAAGCGATAGGATTGAACCAAGCCCGCCGCCGGTGATTTGGCGGCGTCCAAGGCAAACAACGTCTCCGGCAGGTCGATGACAAGCCTGTAAGGTGCAGCAAGCAGATTTGTTCCCACGTCCGGACGTTTGTCGAAATCGACTTCAATACGGGTCGCCTTCGCGCTGACAACGAACCGCACATCAACAACCGACTGCGCGTAACTGCCCTGAGCGTGCAGTGCTGACATTGGCAGACACAACAATGCAAACACGACGCTGACGGCATGAATGAGGACGATTCTTGCCATGTTTTTCAGGCGCAGGTTCATATCCAAGCCATGTTTAAAGGATTGTTCAGGTCTAGCTTTGTTTGGTTAATCAAACCTTGCCGTTCCTGCAATCCGGCTTGTTTGACTTTGCGGCAAAAGGCGCTTGCCTGTTTGACGCGCAACCCTCTATATTGACCGTGAATCTTGCTTGGCCGGCGGAGTTTTTCGGCACGAAAGCTGGCTCATGATTTGGGCCGCTCAAAAGACTGCAAACTGTCGCAAGACGGCCATCAGGTTCACTTGGTTCTCGCTGGAGGTTTGCTGAGGCAGATTCCGGCAAAGATAGGCGGAGTTATCCGCTTGGCTCTTCCAGAGCCGTCACTGGTCCGCATGCGGGCCGAAAACTTGGGTCGTTCATTCGACGGGCACGAAATGATTGCTAGTATGCCAGAAGGTGTGTTTCAGGATGGCTTTATTGCCTCCTTGCCGCTGGCTGCGTCAATTGCGCCTGCGAAGAGCATAATCATATCCGCAAGCCGCCGAACCACCGCCATTTGCAGCAATGCTGACAGATTGGCTGGTGAAGATCGCCCGCTTGCCGGGGAGTATTTCCAAAATGGCAAACAAGATGCTGATCGACGCCTCCCACCCGGAGGAAACGCGCGTCGTCGTGGTCCGTGGCAGCCGGATCGAAGAATTTGACTTTGAATCACAACACAAAAAACAAATACGCGGCAATATCTATCTCGCGAGGGTAACGCGCGTTGAACCGTCGTTGCAGGCAGCTTTTGTCGAATATGGCGGCAACCGCCACGGCTTTCTCGCCTTCAGCGAAATTCATCCTGACTATTATCAGATTCCCTACGCCGACCGCCAAGCACTTTTGGAGGCGGAGGCTGAAGAACATGACGAGGATGACGACGAGCAGCCGCTGCGCGAACCCCGCCAAGAGCGCAATCAAGAGCGCAGCACTGGCGAGCGCAGCGCTGGCCGGGGCCGTAACGAACGTGGCCGGGCACGTGGCCGTTCCGAGGGCGAAAGCGCGGCAGACCTGGCATCCGAGGGCCAGCCGGATGCCGAGTTGCACACTGAGCCGAGCGGCGGCGATGCCGAACAAGAGGCTCATTTTGACGCGGACGATGATCAGCCGACCGTGATGGAAATGGCTGTCGAGGCCGACGAAATTTCAAGTGATGTTGAAGGCGAGGAAAAAGGCAACGATGGTGCCCAAGACTCGCAGCGCAGCCACCGCAAATCCCGCCGCCGCGAAAAGCATGGCGATGATGACGACAGTGATTCATCAGATGACGGCCACATTGAAGAACAGGAAGTGATTGAATCTGTCGGCGCTGAAGATGCCATGGAAGAAATGCCGCTCCGCCGCCGCACCTCGCGCAAGCAGTATAAAATCCAGGAAGTCATCAAGCGCCGTCAGGTTTTGCTTGTTCAGGTTGTCAAGGAAGAGCGCGGCAACAAAGGCGCGGCTCTAACCACGTATCTGTCGCTGGCAGGCCGCTATTCGGTTCTCATGCCGAACACCGGCCGTGGCGGCGGAATTTCGCGCAAGATCACCAGCGCGCAGGACCGCAAGCGGCTCAAGGACGTTGTCAAGGAACTCGAAGTGCCGAAGGGCATGGGCGTTATCCTGCGAACTGCCGGTGCCAACCGCACCAAGGTCGAGATCAAGCGCGACTATGAATATCTGATGCGCGCTTGGGAAACCGTGCGCAGCCTCACTCTTCAGTCGTCAGCCCCTGCCCTCGTTTATGAGGAAGGAAGCCTGATCAAACGGTCGATCCGTGATTTGTACAACAAGGACATTTCAGAAATCCTTGTCTCCGGTGAAAACGGCTACCGCGAGGCCAAGGATTTCATGCGCATGCTCATGCCGAGCCATGCCAAGATGGTGCAGCCATACCGCGAAGCCACGCCGATCTTTGCCCGCGCCGGTATCGAAGGCCATCTCGACAAGATGCTTCAGCCGCAAGTGACGCTGAAGTCCGGCGGTTACATCATCATCAACCAGACCGAGGCGCTCGTCTCCATTGATGTGAACTCAGGCCGTTCCACGCGCGAGCATTCCATCGAAGACACCGCGCTGCAAACCAACCTTGAAGCGGCAGAAGAGGTTGCCCGCCAACTCCGTTTGCGCGATCTTGCCGGTCTTGTCGTCATCGACTTCATCGACATGGAAGAGAAACGCAACAACCGGTCTGTCGAAAAGCGCCTCAAGGACAATCTCAAGAACGACCGCGCCCGCATCCAGGTCGGGCGCATATCGCACTTCGGCCTTCTCGAAATGTCGCGCCAGCGCATCCGCGCATCGGTGCTTGAAAGCACCATGCAGGTCTGCGTCCATTGCGGCGGCACCGGCCACGTTCGCTCGCAATCGTCAGTGGGTCTGCATGTTATCCGCACCATCGAAGAGTCCCTGCTGCGCAGCGCGACCAATGATCTGATCGTCAAGACCTCGGTTGAGACTGCCCTTTACGTTCTCAATCAGAAGCGTGAAAGCATCACGGATCTGGAGCAGCGATTTGGCGTGCGAATCCTGTTGGAGGCGGACGACAAGGTTGGCGCGCAACATGTGCTGATCGACCGGGGCGGCCCGGCGTCAGGAATTCCGCGCGGACCGCTGCTTCCGGCCTATGCGGAAACGGAAGAAGATCAGGCCGACCTGACCGTTGAAGAGCCGGAAGAAGTTGAAACCGTGGAAGCGGAGACCGACGAAGAAGTTGTTGCGCAGCCGAAGGCGGAGCAGATTGCACGCAACGGCAACTCCGACGGTGAACCACGCCGCAAACGCCGCCGCCGCAGACGCGGTCGCAACCGTGGCGACGAGCAAAGTGATCAAAACGGCGGTGCAATCGAAGGTGCCTCCGAAAGCTCAGATGATTCTGACACCGGCGACGCAGACGATGCTACCGCCGAAGAGGCTGAAGGCACTGAGAAGGTAGCGAAGGCCTCAAACACGGATCATGACGAAACGGCGGAGCGTGATGCGAAAAAGCGCCGACGCGGCCGTCGCGGTGGCCGCCGCAACAAGGATGGGTCGGAGGTCACATCTGCGGAACCGGCGGATATGTCACCTGCAGAAGCCAATGCAGAACCAGTGGCTGCGCCGGTTTCTGAAGCTCCTGTTTCGGACAGTGTTGCCGCAGAGCCAGTTGCGAAAGCAGCCAAACCGCGCGCCCGCAGGAAAAAGGCCGAGAGCACTGACGCGTTGGCGGACAGTGTCGCTGCCGAGCCAATGCCTGCCGAGGCCGACGCAGCAGAAGAAGCGCCTGTGGCAACCAAGCCCGCTGCCAAACCCAGAGCCTCGCGACGCAAGGTCGAAGTAGCGGAGCAGTCGGCGGAAATGGTGACTGCTGATCCGGAAGTGCCAACCGAAGAACCAGCCGGCGACAGCAAGCCGCGCAAAGGCGGCTGGTGGCAGCGGCGCGGGTTCTTTTGATCATTCAATTTTCAAAGAGCAAAGGCCGGAAGAAATTCCGGCCTTTTTATCAAACGGTTACAGCAAAAACCGTTCAAGCCGGTAGAGCGCTCCCTCCATATCTTCATGGCTTCCGGCATACGAGAACCGCATGAAGCGGTGGCCGTTCACAGGGTCAAAATCAAACCCTGGAGTGGCGGCGACAAATGTCTCTTCGAGGATCGTGCTGGCAAAAGCCATGGAGTCGTTGGTGTGTTGGCCGACATCGCACCACGCATAAAATGCGCCATCCATCGGTGCCGCAAGCGGCAACCCGAGCTTGGGCAAGTATTCAGCCAGCAGCGCGCGGTTGGCAAGATAGCGGTGGCGCACCAGTTCATAGTCCAGAGTGCAGTCAAAAGCAGTAATGGCAGCATGTTGCGACAGTTCCGGCGCAGAAATGTAGAGGCTTTGCGCAATGCGCTCGACCGGCCGGACCAGCGCGCCCGGCAACACCATCCAGCCGATCCGCCAGCCAGTCATGCAATAATATTTGGAGAATGAATTGATGATGACGGTGTTTTGGCTCACCGACAACGCAGTGTGATCGCTGCCGGAATGATTGAGCCGGTGATAGATTTCATCCGAAATGACTGAAATTCCAAGGCTTTCCGCCATTCTGACAAGCCGGTCCATTTCACCGGGCGCAATGGTTTGACCAGTCGGGTTTGCAGGACTGGCAAACAACAGCCCTTTGAGCTTTGCCTTACAATGTGCATCCGCCAAACGTTCAGCTGAAAGATTGCCGGACGCGGCATCGGCAGGGATTTCGACGACCTCCAACCCGAGTGCTCTCATGATGTTGCGATAGGCGGGATAGCCGGGGCGGGTTATGGCCACCCGGTCGCCCACGTCAAACATCGCCAGAAATGCAAGATTGAATGCCGCCGACGATCCGCTGGTCACGGCAATCCGCGACGGTTCGACAGTGAGGCCATAATGCTCAAGATAATGCAGGGCAATTGCGGCGCGAAGCTTTGGCAGACCGAGCGCATCGGTATATCCGATTTTTCCTGCGACCAACGCACGCTCTGCCGCCTGTCGAACCTTGTTTGGAACAGGATCGGCAGGCTGCCCCAGCGCCATTGAAATTACCGGATGACCCGCCGCCGCCAGCCTGTTGGCCTTGGCCAAAACATCCATCGCATGGAATGGCTCCACGGCACTGCGACGTGAAACGAGCGTCATTTGATCTCCTAGAAGTGGCTCAAGCATGGCCAATGGCCCTCGCGCCGCACAATTGCCCGATTGGGGCGATTATCACAAGTTCCTGATTGCCCGCTGCAAGGCTTTGCACAAGCCGCATTGTTGGATACCAAGACGAATGACCGTTTCGATGCAAACAAGCAATGTTGGCCGCAGACTGATTTCCACTCTCTCCGGTGGCGCATTGCTGCTGGCTGCGCTGGTTCTGCCTGCCAATTCCGCAAATGTTGCGGTCGTGCGCGATGCGGAAATTGAGCGACTGATGTTCGACTATGCCCGACCACTTCTGGCGGCGGCCGGCATCAAGGGCGTCACTGAAATTGTTCTGATCAACGATCCATCCTTCAACGCCTTCGTCGATGGCCGCCGCATTTACATCAACACCGGCACAATCATGATTTCCGGAACGCCAAACGAGGTCATCGGTGTGCTTGCTCATGAAATCGGCCACCTTGCGGGCGGCCATCAGGAAAGGCTGCGGCAAAAGTTGGAGGCAGCCGGCAAAATTGCAACAATCGCCGGGCTGATCGGCGCTGGCGCCGCTGTTGCCGGTGCTGCAAGTGGAAACGGCCAAGCGGGACAAGCCGGCTTCGGTATCGCCGCAGGTTCGGCAGAGATTGCCCGCCGTTCGGTGCTTGCCTACCAACGCACGGAGGAAATCACTGCGGATCGTTCTGCGGTTACGTACCTCAACAAAACCAAGCAATCCGCGCGCGGCATGCTGGCGACATTTCAGCGCTTCCAAAGCGCCTTGTCGCTGTCCGGCGCGCGAGTCGATCCGTACAAGATCAGCCATCCGCTGCCGCGCGAGCGCATCGCCAATTTGACGACTCTGGCTGAAGAGAGCCCCTATTTCGGCAATGTCGATTCTCCGGCACTTCAGGCTCGTCACGATCTTGCCCGTGCCAAGGTCGCCGCCTATGCCGGAAACATCAACACGGTGCGCCGCCTTTTCCGCGACCGGCCGGACAGCATCGGCCTGCGCTATGGCGAGGCGATCAGCACCTACCTGAATGGCTCGTCCAAAGATGCACTGAAGAAACTCGACGCGCTCTCCAAAGAACTGCCGCAAAATGGCTATTTGCAAGAGATACGCGGCGAAATCCTTTTGAAAGCCAACAGGCCTGCCGATGCCGCGAAAGCCTATCGCAATGCGTTGAAGCTTGATCCGGGCAAAAACAGCACGATACAGGTCGGCCTTGGCCAGTCGCTTTTCCTTGCCGGGGACACCGAGGGCGCAATTCGCGAACTGAGCGCAGCACTCAATCGCGATAAGACCAACGCGCTTGGTTATGAATTCCTCGCCCGCGCTTATGGCCAAAGCGGTCGTGAGCCGGACGCGCTTCTGGCCACAGCCCAGATGTATTTTTACAACGGTGCTATCAAGGAAGCCCGGCAATTTGCAGCGCGCGCTCAGCAGGGATTCAAGAAAGGGTCTCCCGGCTGGCTGAAGGCTGGCGATATCATGAAGTCCGGGACAAAAGGCTGACAGTGCCATTGAACCTTTATCGATTGGCACGCGACACAAAGATGATCTATTGGCTTGACGGCACAGGCTCAATGCCTGCTGCAAAATTGAAATTCGGAGTTTGAGATGAACAAGGCCGGAATATTCGCGATTGCTGCGGTGCTGCTTGGCGGCGTGAGTGTCGGGCTTGGCTATGTCGCCGGTCAGACAACCAGTCTCGCCTTGACCATCGCCGATCCGCAAGTCATCGACGCTGCTCCGGGTACCGATACAGCGGAAATCGAATCCATTGTGAGAAACTATCTCCTCAAAAACCCGGAGATCATGATCGAGGTCCAGACCGCGCTTGAAACCAAGCGCAACGCCGAGAGCCGTGTCGCGCAAAACAAAGTGATTACCGATTCCAATGCAGCCATTTTCAACTCCAAAGATGACGCAGTCCTCGGCAATCCAAACGGCGATGTGACCGTTGTCGAGTTTTTCGACTACAATTGCGGTTATTGCCGAAGGGCGCTCGATGACATGCAATCGCTCATCAAGACCGACCCGAACGTCCGCTTTGTGCTCAAAGAGCTGCCGATCCTCGGACCAGATTCGGTCAAGGCCCACTTTGTTGCCCAGTCTTTTAAAAGGCTTATCCCGGAGAAATACGGAGAGTTTCATGTTGCGCTGTTGACCTCCGGCCATGCTGATGAAGATACGGCTGTGGCGTTGGGAGTGTCCTTGGGTGCAGATGAAGCCAAACTGCGGGCCGGCCTTGAGCACACTGAAGTTGCGGCGATGTTTGCCAAGAACAACGAGTTGGCCACCGGCCTGAACATTACCGGCACACCGTCATACGTCATCAAGGACGAAGTGGTGCCCGGTGCGCTCGGGCTGGAAGTTCTGACCGAGAAAGTCGCCAATGTGCGCCAATGCCAGAAGGCAACCTGCTGATCCGCCCTGAACAAAGCGACACAGCGTGTGAACAAACGGGCAAACGGTGTTTCAAGCCTTTTCATGCCTTGCCATCCCGTCTATACCCGCTGAACGTCAGTGAAACCGGGCAATCGTTTGCATGACCAAGACCATCTTTGTCCTCAACGGGCCAAACCTGAACCTTCTCGGCTCGCGCGAGCCGGCGGTATATGGAACGATGACGCTTGAGGGATTGAAGGGTTTGGTGGAGGCGGAAGCAGCGAAACTTGGGGTCACCGTGGACTTTCGCCAATCCAATCACGAAGGCGAATTGGTGACCTGGATTCAGGAAGCCGGAGCAGCTGGTACACCGATTTTGATGAACCCCGGTGCGTACTCGCACACGTCGATTGCCCTGCATGACGCGATCAAGGGAACCGGTGCCATTGTTGCAGAAGTTCATTTGTCCAATATCCACGCGCGGGAGGAATTCCGCCACAAGTCGTTGGTATCTCCGGTCGCCAAAGGCGTGATTGCGGGATTTGGAGCAGAAGGTTACATCATGGGGCTTCGTGCGCTCGCAGCGCTTTAAGCCCCGACACGTCTGGCACTGGAAAGGTTCAACATGGCGGCCAAGAATTCTGGAGTTGATCAGGCGCTCATCCGCGATCTGGCGGGCATCCTCAACGAGACTGATCTGACCGAAATCGAGGTTGAACAGGGCGAGCTGCGCATCCGCGTATCGCGACAAGGCGCACCGATGATGGCAGCGCCACAAATGTATTCCGCACCTGCAAGTGCTGCCGCTGCCCCGGTGGCATCTGTTCCGGCAGCCTCGGCTGCAGGCAACGCCAACGCAGTCCCATCGCCCATGGTCGGAACCGTCTATTTCTCCGCAGCCCCCGGTGCAGCTCCCTTCATCGAGATCGGGACGAAGGTGAAAGAAGGCCAGACGATTCTGATCATTGAAGCGATGAAAACCATGAATCAAATTCCAGCACCGCGCTCCGGCACGGTAACGGCAATCTTGGTCGAAGACGCCCAGCCGGTCGAATATGGCGAGCAGCTCATCGTGATCGAATAAGCGGGGCCACAGATGTTCCACAAAATCCTGATTGCCAACCGCGGTGAAATTGCGCTGCGCGTTCTGCGCGCCTGCCGCGAGCTTGGCATTGCGACGGTTGCCGTCCACTCGACAGCTGACGCGGACGCCATGCATTTGCGGCTTGATGACGAAAGCGTATGCATCGGCCCGCCGCCCTCGCGCGACAGCTATCTGAACATCCACCAGATCGTCGCCGCCTGCGAAATCACCGGCGCGGACGCGATCCATCCGGGCTACGGCTTTTTGTCGGAGAATGCCAAATTCGCCGATATTCTGGAAGCGCACAAGATCACGTTCATCGGCCCGACCGCCGATCACATCCGCATCATGGGCGACAAGATCGAAGCCAAGCGCACGGCAAAGCGCCTTGGCATACCGGTTGTTCCGGGCTCTGAAGGCGGCGTTTCGGATGAAGCGGAAGCCGCGAAGATTTCGGCGGAAATCGGATATCCGGTCATCATCAAAGCCACCGCTGGCGGCGGCGGACGCGGCATGAAAGTGGCGCGCAACGAGGAAGAGCTGGCGATGGCGCTTGCCACCGCCCGTTCCGAGGCAGGCGCTGCGTTCGGCAACTCCGAAGTCTACATCGAAAAGTACCTGCAGAAACCCCGGCACATTGAAGTGCAGGTGATGGGCGACGGCGCAGGCAAGGGCGTGCATCTGGGTGAACGCGACTGCTCGCTGCAGCGCCGCCACCAGAAAATCTGGGAAGAGGCCAATTCCCCTGCCCTCAACGCCGAAGAGCGCGACAAGATCGGCATGATCTGCGCCAACGCAATCGCCGGGCTTGGCTATCGCGGCGCGGGCACGATTGAGTTTCTTTATGAGAATGGCGAGTTCTACTTCATCGAGATGAATACCCGCCTTCAGGTGGAGCATCCGGTGACGGAAGCGATCTTCGGCGTGGACCTTGTGCGCGAGCAGATCCGGGTTGCGGCGGGGCTGGGCATGTCGTTCACGCAGGACGAGCTTGA
>JANMQE010000512.1:0-3261 GCA_031370195.1 Phyllobacteriaceae bacterium | reverse complement strand
GCTGACGGCCCGTTTGCTGCCCTGACCCCGCCAAAAGACGTCACAGTCTCGCGACAGGTGCTGGCGGAACCTGATGCCGAGCTTGCTGCCCGCACATGGGCGAGCCTCAGCGACGGCACGCCGCTTGTCACCGCCGCCTCGCGCGGCAAAGGCCGCATTGTCCTCTTCCACATCGCCCCGCAAGCGACCTGGTCGAACCTTCCGATTTCCGGCACCTTCGTCGACATGCTGCGCCAGACAATACAACTTGCCTCAAGCACTGGCGCTGGCAGTGCTGCTTCCGGCAAGGTGGCACTGAAGCCTTGGCGCATCATTGCTGCCAACGGCTCCGTCGGCCCTGCCCCTGCCGACGCCAAGCCGCTGACCATCGGAACCGGCACGGCACCAGCCGTCAGTCTGGAAAACCCGCCCGGCCTTTACGGCAGCGAAGAGGGCGCAGCCGCGCTCAACCTTCTCTCGACAGGCGCAACGCTCAAATCCGCACTGCTGCCAACCCTATCCGCCAGCGTAGAAAACCGCGCTTATGTCTCCGGTGAAAACCGCTCGCTGAAGGGCATCCTGCTGGCCCTCGCCGTGCTCCTTCTTCTACTGGACAGCATCGCCATGATCCTGATGAACCGCCGCCCGGCCTTCCAGCGTGCTGCCATTGCCGCGCTGCTGGCACTGGCAATTCTCCCCGTGCTGATGCCGCGCGCAATCGCGCAAGACTCAGACGCCCGCCCCGGCGATGCCGAAGCCATCGCCGCCATCTCCGTAACCCGTCTTGCCTTCATCAAGACCGGCAGCGCCGAAACCGACAAGGTCGCGATGGAAGGTCTGACCGGCCTTGGCTATTATCTCACCGACAAGACCACACTCGAGCCCGCTGATCCTGTCGGCGTGGACGCGGAAACAGACGAGCTTGCTTTCTATCCTTTGCTCTACTGGCCGGTCGATCCCGACGCGCCGATGCCATCTGACAAGGCGCTCGCAAAAGTGGACGCCTACATGCAAGCTGGCGGCTCCGTGCTGTTCGACACACGCGACCAAGGCGCCTCATCGTTCAATCTCACAGATGATGCATCGGCGGCAAACGCGCGTCTTCGTGCAATGCTTGGTGCCATGAACGTGCCGCCACTCGAACCGGTGCCGGATGATCATGTTCTCACCAAGTCATTTTATCTGTTGAAGGAGTTCCCTGGCCGCTACTCCGGCTCGCCGCTTTGGGTCGAGCAGGTCCTGGATACCGTCTCACGCGCCGACCGCCCGGTACGCACCGGCGACGGCGTCTCGCCAATCCTCATCACAGGCAATGATTTTGCCTCCGCCTGGGCGCTTGATGAAAACGGCGAGCCTCTCTACCCGACCGAACCTGACGACGCGGAGCAGCGCATCATGGCGCTGCGCTCCGGCGTCAACATTATCATGTACATGCTGACCGGCAATTACAAATCCGATCAGGTCCACATCCCGAGCCTTCTCGAAAGGCTTGGCCAATGATCTTCTCGCTCACCTTCGACCCGCTGCTACCGCTTCCCGTCATAGGGACTGCCGGCGTCGCGTTGGCCGCAGTCGCAAGCTATTCGCTGTACAAGCGCGCGCGCGGATCAATTCTTCGCTCTGTCGCTGCAGCAGCACTTGTTGCGGGTCTCGCAAATCCGGTTTTGCAAGCTGAAGACCGCGCACCGCTCAAGAGCACGGTTGCTATCGTCATGGACAAGAGCCAGAGCCAATCGTTTGGCGAACGCGCCGCGCAAAGCGATGCGGCACTGGCTGGCCTTAAAGAACGCCTCGCACGTTTCCGCGATTTTGAAGTCCGCATTGTGTCTGCCGGAGAGGCAGGAGACAACGGTGCACAGGCTTCGACTCGCATTGTCGAAGCGGTGAACAATGCCTTCTCAGATGTGCCGCCCGCCCGTGTCGGCGGCGCAATTGTTATCACTGATGGCCAAGCACATGATGTTCCTTCTGACCCCGCGAAAGCGTTCAGCTTTTCCGCTCCGGTCCATGTGCTGCTGACCGGCAAGGAAGGCGAGAAGGACCGCGTGATCCGCCTCCTCGAATCCCCGAAATTCGGCATCACCGGCAAGCCGCTGAAATTCTCTTACCGCGTCGATGATGATGGCACATCGCCCGGCTCGCCGGTCAAGGTTCGCGTGCTGTTGAATGGAGACCCCTTGCGCGACGAAACCGCAGTCACAGGTCAGGTTGCCGAACTCGACATCGAAATTGCCCGCGCAGGCAAGAACATCCTCGAACTCACTGCCGAGCCACTCGATGGCGAAGTGTCGGGCTCAAACAACAGTGCCGTTGCCACCATCGACGGCATCCGCGAGAACTTGCGCGTGCTCCTCGTTTCCGGCGAGCCGCACGCGGGCGAGCGCACGTGGCGCAACCTCTTGAAGTCTGATGGTTCAGTCGATCTCGTCCATTTCACAATTTTGCGCCCGCCGGAAAAGCAGGACGGCACGCCGATCAACGAACTCTCGCTGATCGCCTTCCCGACGCGCGAGCTTTTCGTGGAAAAGATCAACGACTTTGACCTGATCATTTTCGACCGCTACCAGCACCGCGATGTGCTTCCGATCCTCTATTACGATTACATCGCAAAATACGTCGAACAAGGCGGCGCACTGCTTATTGCCGCTGGCCCCGAATACGCCGGCACCGCCTCCATCGCCGAAACGCCGCTCGAGCCCGCGCTCGCCGCCCTGCCCGACGGCGGCGTCACCGAACAGGCCTTCTTCCCGCGTCTCACCGACGAGGGCAAGCGCCACCCCGTTACCCGAGGCCTTGAAGGCTCCGCGTCCGAGCCGCCCGCCTGGGGACGCTGGTTCCGCATCATTGATGTCGCGGAGCCTGAAGGCAACGTCGTCATGAAGGGCCCGGACGACAAGCCACTGCTGATCCTCGACCGCAAGGGCAAGGGTCGTGTCGGCATGCTCCTGTCCGATCAAGGCTGGCTGTGGGCGCGCGGCTTCGAAGGCGGCGGCCCGGACGTGGCGCTCTATCGCCGCACTGCCCATTGGCTGATGGCCGAACCGGAACTGGAAGAGGAAGCGCTGAACGCCGTTTCCTCCGGCAACATCATTGAAATTGTCCGACAGTCGATGGAAAAGGCAGCGGGCGAAGCGCAAATCATCTCGCCTTCCGGCAAGACAGCGACCGTGAAGCTGACAGAGACTGACCCCGGCCTTTTCCGTGGCACGCTGAAAACCAATGAGATCGGCCTGTTCCAGGTGGCGAATGGCGACCTTTCCACTCTGGTCCATGCCGGCCCGG
>JANMQE010000102.1:0-4462 GCA_031370195.1 Phyllobacteriaceae bacterium | reverse complement strand
GCCCTGGAGGTGCCGGTTGATGGCGGTCCACGCGCACCTTCAGGGTGACGATTGCGCCCTCGGCAGCGTACGCGATTTCCGGCATGTTGCGGCGGGCGATCACGCCAGACGGAATGTGCGTCAGAAGACGGATCAAGTGTGGTTCGGAGCCTTCCGGGATGCCGAACAGCGTTGCGAACAGTTTGGCTGTCTTCGCGCCAACCCCTGCGATGGACGAGACGGGTGTGAAATAGCGATTGAGGATATCGGGGCGCATAGTCAAATTCCTGTCCGAGCCTAGCTCTTCTGCAGAATGCGACTTACCGGACGTGCGTTCAAGGCTGACATTCCAATCATCCCGCGCTATATGCGCGCCAACCTTTAAATCAGAGCAAGCAACATGACCGGCAGCACGATCAGCAGCGAGAAACTTGATCCGCGTCGGCGCAAATTGTTGTTCCGTGCCTGGCATCGCGGCATCAAGGAAATGGACCTGATTCTCGGCGGCTTTGCAGACGCGCAGCTTGCAGCGATGAACGAAGGGGATCTGGACGAATTTGAACTGATGCTGGAGACCAGTGATCGCGAACTGATCAAGTGGTTCACCCATGAAATGCCCGTGCCTGAAGCTGCGGACACAGCGTTGTTTCGCCGTATTGCCGCGCATCCGCTGATCTTGCAGGCCTAAGCGGATGTCTGCATTTGGCAAGCTGGGACTGAAGACTGGCACGGGCAACATTGTCATCGACAGTGTTCCTGACGGCTATGAGGCGTTTGTGCTGGCCCGCGTGTGCGAAGAATTGGCACCCAATGCGCCGGTTATTCATGTCATGCGTGACGGCCAGCGACTGGCGGACCTTGAACAGGCGTTGAAATTTGTTGCGCCCGAGCTGCCCGTAATGAGTTTTCCGGGATGGGACTGCCTTCCCTATGATCGCGTTTCGCCCAGCACTGATACAGCAGCAAAGCGGTTGGCGGCGCTTTCGTCGCTGATGGCATTTCGTAACAATCCGCATCGCGCGGTTATCTTGACGACCGTCAATGCGCTTTTGCAAAAACTGCCGCCGCAGGCTGTTCTGGCGGCGCAGGCGTTTTCGGCCAAGCCCGGCAACCGGGTTGACATGAATGATCTGGCGCGGCGGTTGGAGAACCACGGTTTCGACCGGGTTCCGACGGTTCGCGATGTCGGAGAATATGCTGTGCGCGGCGGCATCATGGACGTGTTTGCACCAGGCTCGCCAGAACCGCTGCGGCTGGACTTTTTTGGTGACACGCTGGAATCCATCCGTGCGTTTGACGCCGCGACACAGCGCACCACAAGCCAGCGCAGGGCGTTTGAACTTTCGCCGATGAGTGAAGTGGTTTTGAATGCCGAAACCGTCAGCCGGTTCAGGACGCGTTATGTGCAGAATTTCGGCGCGGCGCGGCGCGATGATGCGCTTTATGCCGCCGTCTCTGAAAGCCGCCGGTTTGCCGGCATGGAACATTGGTTGCCGCTTTACTATGAGCGGCTGGAAACGCTGTTTGACTATGTGCCCGGCGCGCCGGTTGTTTACGAGCATCTTGTTCGTGAGGCGATTGGCGAGCGGCGCAAACTGATCATCGACCATTTCGACGCGCGGCGCAGACAGGCGGATGGAACGCATTCGGGCGAGTCTTTGCCCTACATGCCGGTCGCGCCCGACCTTCTTTACATGGATGGCGAAACCATCGACGGCGCCTCGGCTGGCAGGACACATGTCCAGCTCTCGGCTTTTCGCACGGTCGAAACCGGACGTGCGATGATCATTGACGCTGGCGCGACGCGCGGGCGCAACTTTGCAGCCGAGCGGCAGGATACGTCGTCGAGCGTTTTTGATGCGGCGGTTTCGCATATTGGTGATTTGCGGAAAGCGGGCCGCAAGGTGCTGCTGAGCGCCTGGACCGAAGGCTCGATGGACCGGTTGTTGCAGGTTTTGACCGAGCATGGGCTTGGCAACATCGAGACTGTGTCCGAGTTGCGCATGGTCAAGGCCCTGTCGCGCGACAAGGTGACTGCCTCGGTGCTGCCGATTGAGCACGGGTTTGAGACGTCTGATCTGGTGGTGGTGACGGAGCAGGATATTCTTGGCGACCGGCTGATCCGGCGTTCCAAGCGTGCCAAGCGCAATGCCGATGTGATCACTGAAGCCACCGGTCTGGCGGCTGGCGATATTGTTGTGCATGTCGATCATGGCATCGGCCGGTTTATCGGTTTGCGGACAATCGAAGCGGCTGGCGCGCCGCATGACTGCGTCGAACTGCACTATGCGGGTGATGCAAAACTCTTTCTGCCCGTTGAAAACATTGAGCTTCTGTCGCGCTTCGGCTCTGAAGGGTCCGAGGCGACGCTTGACAGGCTGGGCGGCGGTGCCTGGCAGGCGCGCAAGGCGAAACTGAAAAAGAAGCTGCTCGACATGGCCGGGCAATTGATCCGGATTGCCGCCGAGCGCCAGATGCGCGGCGCGCCGATACTTCTTCCGCCGGACGGTCTTTACGGCGAGTTTGCCGCCCGCTTCCCATACGAAGAAACAGATGACCAGCTGACCGCCATTGAATCGGTGATTGACGATCTGGGCCAAGGACGGCCGATGGACCGGCTGATTTGCGGCGACGTCGGGTTTGGCAAGACTGAGGTTGCCATCCGTGCCGCGTTCATTGCCGCGCTCAATGGTTTGCAAGTCGCGGTGGTTGTGCCGACAACGCTTTTATCGCGCCAGCATTTCAAGACATTTTCGCAGCGCTTCCATGGACTTCCGATCCGCGTCGCGCAGGCATCGCGGCTTGTCGGGGCCAAGGATCTGGCGCTGACGAAGAAAGAGATCGGCGAAGGCACGGTCGATATCGTTGTCGGGACGCATGCGCTGCTTGGATCCAGTATTTCGTTCAAAAATCTCGGATTGCTCATTATCGATGAGGAGCAGCATTTCGGGGTCAAGCACAAGGAACGGCTGAAGGAACTGAAAAGCGATATCCATGTGTTGACGCTGTCGGCAACGCCGATCCCGCGCACGCTGCAATTGGCGTTGACCGGCGTTCGCGAACTGTCGCTGATCACCACCGCTCCGGTCGACCGGATGGCGGTGCGCACGTTCATTTCGCCTTTTGACGGGCTGGTGATTCGCGAGAGCCTGTTGCGCGAGCGGTATCGCGGCGGGCAGAGTTTTTATGTTGTGCCGCGCATTGCCGATCTTTCCGACATTCATGCGTTTCTCCGGTCGGAAGTGCCGGAGCTGAAAGTGGCCGTCGCGCACGGGCAAATGCCGCCGGGAGAATTGGACGACATCATGAACGCTTTTTATGAGGGGCAATATGATGTGCTGCTGTCGACGACGATTATCGAATCCGGCCTTGATATTCCGACCGCAAACACACTGATTGTTCACCGCGCCGACATGTTTGGCCTTGCACAACTTTACCAATTGCGCGGCCGGGTGGGGCGTTCCAAGCAGCGGGCGTTTGCGCTGTTCACACTGCCGGTGAACCGGACGTTGACGACAACTGCGGAGCGGCGGCTGAAGGTTTTGCAATCGCTTGATACGCTCGGCGCGGGATTTCAGCTGGCCAGCCACGACCTTGACCTGCGCGGGGCGGGCAACATGCTGGGTGAAGAGCAATCCGGCCACATCAAGGAAGTCGGGTTTGAGCTCTATCAGCAGATGCTGGAAGAGGCAGTGGCCGAAACCAAGGGCGAGGCGCATGCCGACGACGGGCAATGGTCGCCGCAAATCACGATTGGCACGGCGGTGATGATTCCGGAAAGTTTTGTGCCGGATCTGCAACTGCGCCTTGGTCTTTATCGCCGTCTTGCCGACATTACAGACGCCACCGAGATCGACGGTTTTGGCGCGGAACTGATCGACCGGTTCGGGACGCTGCCGGAAGAGGTCAAACATCTGTTGAAGGTGGTTTACATCAAGACTTTGTGCCGCAAGGCCAATGTTGAAAAACTGGATGCCGGCCCGCGCGGCGTGGTGATCAACTTCCGCCGCAAGGAATTTCCCAACCCGAATGCCTTGGTCAAATACATCGGCGAGCAGGGGATTTTGGCCAAAATCCGGCCTGATCAGTCGATTTTCCTGACGCGCGACTGGCCCGATCCGGAGAAGCGGCTGAATGGATCGGCGGTGGTGATGACGCATCTGGCGCGGATGGTGGATGGGAAGATTTAGGGGCTGGGAATGAGCGGTGAAAGGGTATGCCGGAGCATTCTTGCTTGTCCGAAAATCCCCAAAATGAGTCGTCATTCCGGACAAGCGAAGCGTAGATCCGGAATCCAGAGATGCGATGGTCATGGAGCGGCGATGGGATTGCGTAGATGTTTGCCGACTATAGTGTTGAATTCGGTGGATAAAATTCGTCATCGCGACTCTGGATTCCGGGTTCCGCTTCGCGGCCCCGGAATGACGAAAATTTTGCGATTTTTGCAATAAAAACAGCAGTTTGCGCTGGGTAGATCGGGGAC